>NZ_JBHXSA010000011.1:208995-231383 GCF_042716475.1 Streptomyces sp. NPDC058671
CCTGTTGTGGTGGATCTTTAACCAGTGGGGGGTGTGTTGGTTTTTTTTTTTGGGCGCCTCTTTGTCCCATTTTTTTTTTTTTTTTTTTTTTTTGGTGTTGGGGGGCTCGAGGATCCCACCGGCCCCGCCCGCCCGTTTCTCCTCCCACACGTACGAAGGAACTGAGGTCCATGTCCCACGTCCCCTCCTTCCCTCTCCTCTTCACGGACGACGAGGGGGAGACCCAGACCCTGTCCGACCCCGCTGAGCTCGACACGACACTCGAGTTCGTCGACGACTTCGACCCCGAATACCGCTGCGTCGACGCCGACGGGCAGCGGGTGCGCGTGCTGGTGTGGAACCTGGAGCTGCTCGCCCTCCGGACCGTTCCGGACGACTTCGACGCCACCGGGACGACGATCAGTGAGACGCGCCTCCCCGGCGGCACCACGGAGTACACCGAGAGTTTCCGCGGCGAGCCACTGCGCGCGGTGCGCCGGGACGCCTCCGGCGTGCTCACGGCCGTTCCGTCCGACTGGCGCGACGAGACGCAGCCGGATGCCGCCCCCGAGGGCCGGCCGGCCGGCCTCACGCCCGAGGAGTTCAACGTTCTGTGGATGAAGGCGCGCGGCGTCAAGCGCTGACCGCCGACGCTCTTCCGAAACGCGAAGGGAATGTCCGCCGTGTACCAGGCCCGCCGTCCGCGACGACCGCCTCCAGTGCTCCCACAGCCTCGTGGGCGTGGCCGCCGCTGCCCAGGTTCGAGGAGACCGGGCCGGACTCGCTGCCGTCGGCGAGCAGTACCCCTACCGTGCCCTCGTGCGACGCGAACTCGTCACGCTGCCAGCTCATCCAGGGGCTCCGTACGTATCGCGTCCGGCGGTCGCCGCCCGTCTACCGGCCACGATGTACAACCGGCCCGACATCTCCCAGCCCACCCAGGCATATTCACCGGCAGACGGGAGCACGTTAAGTGCCGCGCGCTCCCCACGGCGGGGCCCGTGGGGCGTATGGCGGTCCGGCGCGGCGGTGACAGCCGTCGCGCTCCGGTGACAGCTACCGCGCTCTGGCATGGCGGAGGCCTACGCGGCTGTACGCCGTGGCGGCGAGCGCGGGCTGTAGCCCGGCCGGTCGTACGCGCGGCGAGGACGGTCTCGGGGACGGCGGCGAGGCCGTCGCCCCGTAACCGGCTCTGGCAGCGGGGCCGGGCCGCAACACGGCAGTGATCCTCCTCGTGCGGCCATCGCCGTGCTGACCGACCTCAGGCCGGCTTGCGCCACACGGAGACGTGTTTCTCGGAGTTCTGGGTGAAGGGAGACGCGTCCCAGTCCGCAACGCGACGTTCCAGCTCGAGGCCGGCGATCCGTGCCATCAGGTCGAGCTCCGCCGGCCAGGCGTAGCGGTGCCGGGAGTTTGCGCGGCGGTAGCGGCCGTCGTCGCCGTCGCGGGTGAAGTGGTGCGAGACGAGGATCTGCTCGACCAGGTCGAAGGTGTCGAAGCCGAGATGCCGCTGGGAGACGTCGAACGGCACCGCGACCTGGCCGGGCGGCAGGAGCCGCAGCGGCGGCACACCCAGTTCGATGACGAATCGGCCGCCGGGCTCCAGATGCCGTGCGGCGTTGCGGAAGCATTCGACCTGCTCGTCCTGCGTGAGCAGGTTCGTGATGGTGTTGTAGACGAGATAGACCAGGGTGAAGCTGCCCGGAACGACCGTGGTGGCCATGTCTCCGATGACCACGGGGAGGGTGTCCTCGTCGACCTTGCGCCGCAGCACCGCCGCCATGTGCTCGGACAGTTCGATGCCCACGACCGGAACGCCGCGTTCCCGGAGCGGGACGCCCACGCGTCCGGTTCCGATGGCGAACTCCAGTGCCCGGCCGTCTCCGGCGAGCTCGGCGAGGAAGGCGAGGGACGGTCCGAGAACGGCAGCCGAGGACGCTTCGGCCTCCTCGGCGTCGTAGCGGTCGGCGGTCGCGCGGGTCCACAGTTCACTGCTCGTCACGGGTGGCCACCTTGCCGGGTGCCGAGAGGCGCTGTCGACGCATTTAAGGTCACCGCGGCGCAGCACGCACCGCCCACGACACGTCGCCGACTTGCCAGAGCTTCGGCCGAACCACCCCGCACCCGGGATCATCAGTGAACCTTTTTCCACCTGAAGTACCTGCCGGTCGGAGGACCCCGCAGCAGCTCCCCGGAGGCGCCGGTCACCTGGTGAGGACCTGCCAGGAGCCCGTGCCGGACTCGGGTAGCCGATCAACGACAGCGCGCTGACCAGGGCGGATGCCAAGTTGGAAAGGCTCACGCTGGAACTCGGGGCGGGGCCGTCATGAGATCACTCGGGCGCCTGCCCGGCCGGACCGTCGCACGAAGGTGCGGCCTCATGCGGCCGGGCGGCAGTGCACGCTGACGGCGTAGCCGCAGCCTTGGAAGTAGGGATCGCCGTTCCAGGTGGCGTAGCGCTGCCGCAGGGTCAGTCCGGCCTGGGTGCACCAGTGGTCGAACTCTGTCAGGGTGACCGTCGGTTCGGGCAGCGGCAGGTGTGCTGCGTCCAGTCCCATACCCGTGACCAGCACACCGCCGGGGCGCAGTGCGGCGGCCAACTGCCGGACAACCATGGGTTCGGTGCCGGGGGCCAGCAGGGGGATGACGTTTCCGGCGGCGAGCGCCAGGTCGAATCCCTGGTCCAGGCCGAGGGTGTCCAGGCGGGCCAGGTCACCGAAGAGCCATTCCTGCGCGGGGGCGTCTCGGCGGGCCACGGCGAGCATCGAGGGATCGACGTCCACGCCGGTGCAGTGGTGGCCCAGCTCCGCGAGCCGGATCGCGATCCGACCGGTGCCGCAGCCGGCGTCGAGCACCCGGGCGGCGGGCTTCAGCAGTGCGGTGCAGAAGGTGGCCTCGCCGTGGATGTCGTGGCCTGATTCGGCGAGCCGTGCGAAGCGCCGAGCGTAGTCGTCTCCGGATTGTCCGCCGGTCAGTTCTGCCCAACGGTCGCGTTGCCCAGTCATGGTCCCCGTACCTTCCGGTCAGCCTCGCCTCGCAAGCAGGAGCGAAGACCGTGGCATCACACCACGTGCGGCCGTAGGTGCGCACCTCGCGAGGTACCAGGTCGTCACCCTCGACTCGTGCTTTCGCCCGAGCCCGCGCCGTCCGATGATGAAGGCTGCGGGGAAGGAATGCGTCAGCGCGCCGTGTTCTCCCGCCACTCCCGGCCGATCGCTCGCATCAAGGCCGGGTACACCCCCAGGTACCGGAAGGGCTTGATGCCGAGCATGTACAGCGAACCGAGGCGGCCGTTGGGTTTCACCAGGACGGCCATCTGGCCGCGGTAACCGCCGTTCCCGTCGGAGACCCAGCCGATGTGCATCACCCCGTGCATGGTCCTGTTGGCGCACTCGGCGGCCCACTCGTCGTGTGTCTGGAAGACCGATGTGAAGGGCGCCCCGCTGAGATCCGGCCCTTGCGGCCCCTCACGCAGGTCGTCGGGCAGCCGGTCGCGCAGCGTCGCCACACGGCCGCCGACGCCCGAGTCCGGCTTGTCCCATCCGAGCAGCGCGCCGAGTTTCCAGCGGACCGAGAAGAGGAATCGGCCCACGGGGTTGCCACCGTCCGGGCCGTCCTTGCCGTCCGCCATCTGCTGTACCAGGAGGTGCAGGTCGTCCGGGCCGCCCGGCGTCGGCAGTGCCCACAGATCCTCGAGGCGGAAGTCGCCGGCGATCTCGTGGATCCGCCAGGGGCGGGACGTGTGGTCGGTTGCGGGAAGGCGTAGATCGCTCATGGACAGACCTCTGTCTATACGGTGGCGTATAGATCGAGCATAGGCCCATCCATACGGCTCCGTATACTGGGGTGGGACATGCGAGGAGACACCGATGGGCACGATCCGCACACCGCGGGAGAAGTGGATCGAGGAAGGGCTGCGCGCGCTTGCCGCCGGCGGCCCCGAAGCCGTCCGGGTCGAGGCCCTCGCCCAGGCGCTCGGTGTCAGCAAGGGCGGTTTCTACGGCTACTTCCGCAACCGTGCCGCCCTTCTGGAGGAAATGCTCGAGACCTGGGAACGCGGGGTCACCGAGGATGTCATCGAGCGGATCGAACGCGACGGAGGCGACGCCCGCGAGCGACTCGGGCGCCTCTTCGACTTCGTGGAGTCGGGCGAAGCGCCCGTCACCGACGCCGGGATCGAACTCGCGATCCGCGACTGGGCCCGGCGTGACGAAGCCGTCGCACGCCGGCTCCGACGGGCCGACAACCGGCGCATGGACTATCTGCGCGAGCTCTACGCAACCTTCTGCCCCGACGAGGGCGATGCCGAGGCCCGCTGCCTGATCACCTTCTCACTGCGCGTCGGCAACCACCTCATCGCAGCCGACAACGGCCCCCGCAGCCGCACGGAAGTCCTCGCCGCGGTCAGGAACCGACTGTTGGCAGAGGGGTCCTAGCGGCCCTGGTGCCGGCTCTGCAGGGACGTGGCCGCGGCGTCGGCCACGTCCGCCCGGGCCTTGGAGGGTGCGGCAGGCGATGCCGAGAACGAGGGCCACGGAGACCGTCACGTTCACTGACGAACCGAGCAAGAAACCGGCCTGACCGCGCTCCCATCACACCCCCGGTGCTTGGACGCGTCAGTAGCTGACGACTGCGCCGGCTCCATGATGCGCGGTGCCTTTCTTCACGTCGCCGGCCCGCCCGAGCAGGTGCTGCATGCCGTCCGGGGTCCTGTGCCCGGCCCACTCGGCGATGGTCCAGCGGTTCTCGCGCGGCGGCTCCGACCACAGGCCGAGTATCAACTTCCGGGCTCGACGCCGGGATTCGACCCGCGTGAACCGTCCCGCTGTCCGGCTCAACAGGCCCTCGAACGCCTCCCGCCGGTGGGGCAGGGTTTACGCTGTGACCTGCGGCCACCGCGTGATCTTCAGTCTTCACGCCGATGATCAACGGTCGCCGCACCCGTCTCCACAGCGCGTCAGGCTCGCGCAGCGTCTGTCTGCGTCCTGTATCTGGAGGACTTGTGCAACGTGGCGAAGTCTGGTGGGTCCAGTTCGACGAGCGGAGATTGGTCGTACTGCTGTCGGGAGACGACGCGTCCGGGATCCGGGTGATGCAGGTCGTCGCTCCGGCGGGCGTCGACATGGGCGGTCTGGGCATCGAAGTGATGGTGGGCGCCGGTGAAGGAGTGCCGTTCGAAGGCGTGCTGCGGCTCGCGTTCCCGCGTCCAGGCTTCACCCCTTGCACGTGGCTGACCACTGTGTCACGGGACGACCTGATAAAGCGGGCGGCCGTCCTGTCCTCGGCGAAGCTCAGCGAGATTGACGATGCCCTCCGACTCGCTGAACAGGCGCAGGAGCAGACCCCGGCGACGACCGCGAAGCTCAGCGAGATAAGGGACGCCCTCCGTCTCGGTGAACTCGGGTAGAGATGGAGCCGACGGCGTGGGCGGTCTCGGCCAATGGTCGACACTGTCCGACTCGCGCCCCGGCGCCCCTCACCATCGAGATCACGATCTACGGCTGGAGTACAAGTACTCCAGCAGGGTTTTGCTGTCTGACCTGCGGATTTCGCTGGGCGGCTGGAGCGTAGCGGGACTTCGAACGTGCGGGGTCGGTCTCACGGAGAGCGCCCCTCGACCGTGCGACAACGCCGCAGGTAGTGACAGCGCCGGGGCAACCTTCGAGGGTGATCACCGAGTATGCCGCCGCGCAGTGGGCCCTCGAACGGGACGATCCCTCCCTGACCATCGGACATCGCTTCGGCCGAGCCGGGCTCCGCCGCCGCATGCGTGACTACGTACGCGGGCTGCTCGCCCCGGTAGCACGAACGAACAGCCGGCAGCTGGCCGAACAGACCGGCCGCCGCACGCCCGACGGCCTGATGCGGCACCTCGCGCCGGATCGAAGGGGGAGTCCGACGGCATCCGCGACCACCTGCAGAGTGAGTACGGGGTGATCCCGCTGAGTAGCGTCACTCCCGACCACGTCGTCGCCCACCTGGAGAGATCCGCGGCCGCACCCCTCGGCATTCCCTCGTGCACCGGACGCGCATCCCGCGCCGACGCGCCTGAACTCCGGCCGACGCCTGAAGCGCACCTCCGCCGGCGGACCTGGCGGCCGATGCGCGCCGGATCATGGCAGCGATGACGGTCTGCCTCAGGTACCAGCTCGCCACCGCCACCTCCGTGGCCCGGGTCGATACGAGAACCGTGCCCGCCCTGCAGCCGGCCCAGGAACAGGGGGTGCAGGTAGTCACCCCAGACGCGGGCGGCCGGTCGACCGTTACGGAGCAGATCATCGTCCGTGACGATGATCTGCTCCTGGTGGTCTCCGGCCCACCGTCCGCTGTCAGGCGTTGCCGGGAAGGCGTGGGTCAAAACCATGGCCGCTGAGGGGGTTCGGCGAGTTCTCCGTCGCCGACACGTGGGCGGGGCCCGATCGGGTCATGTGACGCACGCCACAGTCCGAGCGGGGGGTGGGCGGGGTCGGCCATACTCGCACGCGGTGTCTCAACAGGGGGAGCGTGCCACACATGGGGCTGGGAACGGAGGGCGTGGGCCTGCCGGGACGCATCGGCGGGTACACCCTGGAGCGGGAGTTGGGCGCGGGCGGCATGGGGACGGTGTACCTGGCGCGGTCCCGCGGCGGGCGCACCGTGGCCGTCAAGGTGGCCCGGTCCGAGCTGGCAGCCGATCCGCACTTCCGCGCGCGCTTCCGGGCCGAGGTCGAGGCCGCCCGCAGGGTCGGCGGCTTCCACACGGCGCCGGTCGTCGACGCCGACCCGGACGCGGAGACACCCTGGCTCGCCACCGCCTACATCCCGGGGCCGACACTGTCGGGGCTGCTCCGCGAGCGCGGGCCGATGGGCGAGCAGCAACTGCGCCTGCTGGGGGCCGCCTTGGCCGAGGCCTTGCAGGCCATCCACGCCTGCGGGCTGATCCACCGCGACCTCAAGCCCGGCAACATCATCATGGCCGACGACGGCCCCCGCGTCCTCGACTTCGGCATCGCCCGTGCCCTGGAGTCCACCCGCCTCACCTCTACCGGCATGGCCTTCGGCACCCCCGGATTCCTCGCCCCCGAGCAGGCTCAGGGGGGTGAAGTCGGCGTCGCCGCCGACGTGTTCGCGCTGGGAGCGGTGCTGGTCGCGGCGGCCGGGGGCAGCGCCTTCGGGGAGGGCACGCCGATGGCCCTGATGTACCGGTCGGTCCACGAGGAGGCGGACCTGTCCGCCCTGCCGACCGGGTTGCGGCCGGTGGTCGCCGCCTGTTTGGCCAAGGAGCCGGGACGACGTCCCACGCCGGAGGGGCTGCTGGACCTGTTCGTACCGGAGGCGGGGACCCCGGTGGCGGGGGATCCGGAGCCGGGGCCGGGACCTGAGCCGTACACGCCGACCTTGGGCGCGGAGGCCGCGGAGGCCGCGGGGGCCGCGGGGGCCGCCGACGCCGTACCGGCAGCCGCGGGTGGCGTCGAGGGCGCCCTGACCGTGACCGCCCCCGTCGGACGCCCGACACCGACAACGACACCGGCGCCGGCGCCGGTGGAGCGGACACGCGTGGGGCTGCTCGCCGGCGTGGCCGGCGCCCTGCTCCTGATCGGCGGGGCGGCCTACGCGACGTACGTGTCCAGGGAGCCGGAGACACCGTTCCCCGAGGCCACGCACCGGCTCACCATCGCGTCGCCGCTGGCGGGGGACTCGTACAGGCAGAAGGACGAGACTCCCCTTTTGGACCAGCTCAAGGACGACGCGACCCAGAAGGACGCGACGTACATCAGCGTCCATTACAGCTCGACCGGCAAGGTTAACACTTACGGGGACGTGCACGTCAGCGGCCGCTACGGGCGGCTCAAGGACCCAGCCGGCCACCGGGACCGCATGATCAGCTCCCTCTTCGAGACGGGTGACGAGGGACCGCCCGTGATCGACCCGCGCAAGGCGGTCCGCGTCCCCGGCTCGGACGTCGAGTTCACCTGCGAGGCGACCACCAACGAGACCTGGTGCGCCTGGGCCGACGACAACACCGTCGCCGTCGTCACATTCGACCGGAACATCGCGCCCGAACTTCCCCTCGCGGCCGCCGAGACCCGCAAAATCCGTGACGACATCCGCCAGCCGATCAGCTAGCGCGGTGCCCGCGGACCTGTGCCGGGCCGCTCCTCGTGCGTTCCGCTGACGCCACGCGCCCACCCTCCTCTGGTGACATGACGTGGGTCACAGGCCCATGTCGCGAATCGCATCGGAGGGCAACTGCCTCGGATGGTCGTCCGCCCTGCGGGACAGCACCAGTTGGCCTCAGGTCCGTACCGCCCAGCGCGTCTGCGTCAACATCCTCGGCGAGCACCAGCAGGAGCTCGGCAGCCGGCCGGCCGCCATCGGGACCCCGGAGTCTCCGGGCGACGCCGCTCCTGACAGAGGCCTCACGGGCCCGGGGCCAAGCGCGGCAGGGCGGTACGCGCGTGGCCCGGGCCGATTCCGGCGGGCCTGCCGGCGTCCCGGACGGCCCGACGGGGCTCGGAGCTGTCGATGCGTGATCGTGACGGCAGATCGATACGAACATGCGTGCGATGGTCATCTATGATTCCGGGCATGATCACGTTGTCCGTCGACCCCACCTCGCAGAGCTTCGCGGAGGGCCAGGCGCTGGGAGCGCTTCTCGTCACCGCCGCGGCCATGGCCGTCATCTGGTTCGCCACCCGGACGTGGCGACGTGGTCCAGTGCCGATCGGCGCGGTCGAACCCGAGCAAGCCTTCTCGACTGCCCTGCGCCGACGCAACATCGTCGTCGGCGTACTGCTCGCCGTTGCCGCCGCGGGTCTGGTACGAGCATGCAGCTACGAGGGACAGCCGCCCACCGCCGACGCGGCCCCCGTCGCCCAGGAGCGCGTCATCGACGCCGCCCCGCGCGTCGGCGCGTACCGGCTGCTCACCGACGCGGAGGCAGCCCCCTACGAGCAGCAGACTTCCGGAAAGGCCTTCCAGGGTAAGCATTGGTTCTACGACGGTCCCGGCCAGGGGCCGATGGGTGCCATCCTCCAGATCAACGCCGTCGAATGGGACGCGGAACTGGCCGAGGAGAAGCGCTCGGACACCATGACGCAGGAGCTGCGCAACTTCTTCGCCGGTGCGAAGGCGAGTGAGGTCACCGCCTTCGAGGCGGGCCCCTGGGGCGGCCAGTTGAGCTGCGGCTTCATCGCGCCGAACGCCGGGGGCCGCCCGATCGTGTGCGCATGGACCGACGGCGGTACCTCCGGGAGCGTGGTGCTGGTGGACGAGACGAGTCTTCCCGGGGCCGCCGATGTCGCCCTGCAGTTCCGCACGACCTCCGAGAAGCGAACCTGACGCGCCTCACGGTCCTGGGGCTCCGGAGCCCGGCTTCGCACGCCGAAGCCCCGAGCGGACCGGCATGATCGGCCGGCCCGGCAGCCGTACCCGTACGAGCCGCGCTTCAGTTGCGTGATCCGCTTGCGGAGTTGCTGCAGGACGCAGCGGCTGGCGATGACGAGGGGGTGATCAGCCCTTATGCGGTCGATATCGCACGAGGAGTGCTGGGCGATCGACCTGTTCTGAACCTCGAAGCGCGCGCCTGGGGTCAGGAGCGGTAGTTGGCCGCAGGGTATGTGCGCGTCGACCGGACGGACGACGCGAAAAGCTGGACGTCGGATGTGTTCCGCCCCTGCCGGCGTCCTTCGGGCGATGGAGGTGGTCGGCCGGGGCGGGCCCGTCACGGGATGGTCCTCCGCCCCGGTGCCTGGCCGAGGTCACAGTTCCCGCGCCCGGGGGCTGTCCGGTGGTAACCGGGCATTGACGCGGGCACGCCCGCCGGGTCCCGGGCGGGCAGCGGTCATACGGTCCGGGGCTGGCCGGGCCTCTCGCCCGGCCGACCCAGGGCATCGTTCATCACTCCGCGAAGATCGCGCCCCCCACGTGGCCGCAGGCCGAGGGTTCAGGGCGGCGAGCTCCTCGGCCCGTTCGACGATGTCGCAGAGGTAGACACCACGTACACTGACCCGACCATGAGGCCCGACCCGCTGGAGCGCCTCGGTTCCGTCCTGATCCAGCGCCTGGGCGGTCCCTGGGTCCCCGCCACCCGGCCCGGCGACCGGGCGATCACCCTCCACCACACCGTCACCAGCCGCAGGATCGGCGCCGTACGTACCAGGCCCCTACGGTCGCCAGAATCGACGTCGAGCTGCGCAAAACGCTCCCGAATGTCCGTGCCACGCGAGCAGCCTCGAAGAACCCGGAGGCGCCACCGCCCCCCAACGGGAGGGGCCGTGCCAGCCGGCGTATGGGTACTTGGAGTGCCCATACAGCGTCGAGGGGCGGCGAAGAGAGAGACGGCTGACGTGATTTCCGGCGGGGGCCAAGGAACGCAATGCGCCTCTGTATCGGGGACCGCTGGGGGCGGGGGCACCCGAGAGGCGGATCGACGACCAGTCGGCCCGGCCTCCGCGGCTGACCGTAGCGGCCTGCGGGCGGCGTATCCGTTGGCCGCCGCCCGCACGGGCTGCAGAGCCGTACGGCTGGTGACCCGCTTGTTGACGACTGGTGTCTCGTAAGAGGTCATGCGGGAGGGGTAGCGCGGGATCGCGGGCGTTCGGTGGAGAGGACCGCCCACACCCGGCGGCCGTCCTCAGAGGTGTCCGTGCCGCAGCTGGCGGTGCCGGGTACGGCGGCAAGGTCGGACAGGATCGTCTCGTCGGGTTCGGAGCCGGTGTGGCTGAGGACGGCGATGAGGAGCATGTCGTCCTGGTCGGCGAGGTGAACGCTGATGCGCCGGCCGCCGTCGGCGGTGGCCGCGCCGACGAGCATGCGCACGGTCTTCTCCAGGGCATCGTCGTCGGGGTGGGCGTAACCCCATCCGCGAACGGCCTCGGTGACCTTGCCGACCGCCTGCCCGGCGACCCAGGAGTAGCCGGTGAGGGCCCAGTTCGCGGCACGCCGGGCCCGGATCGACATGCGGGGCCGGCGAGTCTCGAGGCGGGCCTGCCCGGGGCCGGGGAGCGGCAGCGTCGTGCTGACGGGCTTGGTCGACGGCTGCGGCCGGGGGGCCTCGACCGGCTTCTTCTGCGGGGGCGGGGTGCGGGGCGGGTAGGACGGCGGCACCTTGGGACCCTTGTCGTTCATGGGCATCGGGTCGGTCACGACAGCCTCCTTGCGTTCCCGACCATCCTGACAGCGGACGCCGCCGTCTTGCGTCTGATTCGTCAGACCGTCTTGGTCATCTCGTCGTCGGGGGAGGGTTGGACGCTTCACCGACAGGTTTTGTCGATGGGTTGGATAGACAGTTGGTGGTTGAGGAGCTGTGAGATGTTCATCGGTTGTCACTGCCTGCTGACAGGATCACCGGCATGACACCGTTGCTTCTCACCGACATCGAACTGGCCGTTCGCAGCAGTTGGAGTGCCGAGACGTGCACGCCTGAGTTCCGGTCGCGCTGGTCCAAGGACAACCCGGCCCGGGACCAGTGCGGGGTGACCGCCATGGTGCTCAATGACCTGCTGGGAGGTGAGTTGATCCGGGGGGAGGTCCACGTCGACGGAGAGCGTGTGGACTACCACTGGTGGAACCGCCTGGGCATGGGCATGGAGATCGACCTCACCCGTGAGCAGTTCGGGCCGGAGGAGATCGTCACCGGGGGCATGGTGATTCCCCGCCCGCCCGTGACCGAATGGCGCAGGCTCCGGCAGGAGTATGAGCTGCTCCGCGACCGTGTCCTGGAGAAGCTGAATCGGCAGCGGGAGACGGCCTCTGGGACGGGGCCTTCGTCAGTCGGTGTGAGCGCCCTGGACCGGTAGGGAAGGACCACCGCCCAACCCCGCCCGCTCGGGGGTGGGGCAATATCGTGCTTCCCCCCTGGGCCCGGGCCCCGGGCTGGGGGCGGGCGTTCGATTCCGAGCTCCCCCAGGGGCGCACAGGTCGCACATCTCCAGTTCGGGGAGCCCCTCGAACGCGGTCCGTACCTCTTCCTTGGAGGGCGGGCTTGTTCTTGGCGGCGATCGAGCAGGTCTCGCCATGCAGCACCGGATGACCCTCGACGGCGCGGGAGGGCAGCACCTTCCAGGACATATCCGGGCGGGCGACCTCCCGGCGCCGGCGCTCCTGCTGGGCCGATCGTCCGCTCCCTCTGTTCGAGCTGCCACCGCAGCCATTCCCGCAGCGTCCGCTTCTCCAGCCGGTCGGCTATCGGCATCTCCATCGCGCACACCCGCTCACGCCGCCTCGGCCACGCCCGTGACAGCGGCCGTGACGTCCTCGTGACTCTTCAGGGCCATCCTGGCCTTGACCAGCTCCGGGCCCCGCTCCAGCTCGCTCCAGTACGGATGCGTCGACACCGCGACCGACAGTTCTCGTACGAGATCCCACAGCCGCTGCTCCTCGGCGGCCTGCTCCGGGGTGTAGCCAGGGGATGGCTCCCGCCCGCCGGTCACCTTCCCGGTGTGCGGGTGGACGGTGCCTGGCCAGCCGGGCAGCGGCTCCACCGACACCGACACCGACCAGGGCAGGGCACGGCACAGCGCCCGGTACTCGGCGCGGGCCTGATGCAGCCGGGCCTGGAGGCTCTTCAGGTCCTCGGGGAATCCGTACGGGTCCTTCATCGCAGTGCCGTTCTCGCGCACACTGGAAACGTACCTCTGTTCGATTTGCGGACGCCAGTCGCACACGCCGACCAGACCGCGACCATGTGCCGAGCCACGAGAGAACGGGTGCCGGGTGGCAGCTCGGTCAGAAGATCGAGAGGCCGGTGAGCGTGGTGAAGCGGTCGAGGGCCGCTACGCCTGCCACCGAGTTGCCTCGCTGGTCCAACCCGGGACTCCACACGCACAGTGTGCACACGCCGGGCACGACCGCGATGATCCCGCCGCCCACGCCGCTTTTTCCCGGCAGGCCCACCCGGTAGGCGAATTCCCCCGCCGCGTCGTACGTTCCGCAGGTGAGCATGACCGCGTTGATCTGCTTGGCCTGGCTGCGCGTCAGCAGTGCCGAGCCATCGGCCCGGACACCCTGCCGGGCCAGGAAACCTGCGGCGAGTGCCAGGTCCGCGCAGGAGGCCGCGATCGAGCACTGCTGAAAGTAGGCGGCCAGCAGGTCGGGCACGGGATTGGCGATGTTGCCGTAGGAGGCCATGAAATGGGCGAGGGCAGCGTTGCGGTCGCCGCGGGCGGCTTCCGAGGCGGCGATCGCCGGTTCGAAGTCGATGGCCGGATTGCCGCTCTCGGTACGCAGCAGCTCTCTTATCAGGCCGGCCGCGTCCCCGGTCAGTGTCTGCAGCCGATCGGTGACCACCAGGGCGCCGGCGTTGATGAAGGGGTTGCGAGGGATGCCATTCTCGTACTCCAGCTGCACCAGTGAGTTGAAGGGGTTGCCCGAGGGCTCGCGGCCCACACCGTGCCAGATCCGTTCACCGTCCAGGGAGAGCGCCAGGGTCAGGGCGAAGACCTTGGTGATGGACTGCGTCGAGAAGGGCTGCCGCCAGTCGCCGACGCCGTAGACCGTTCCGTCCGGTTCGGCGAGAGCCATGCCGAAGCGCCGGGGGTCGGCACCGGCGAGCAGCGGGATGTAGTCGGCGGGACGGCCGCGTTCGTCGAGCGCGGCGGTCTCCTTCTCGATGCGGTCCAGTATGGCGCCGAAGCGTCCGGTTCCGGCTGTGGTCATGGTGTCCGTCCGAACGCAGTGGGGTTGTCAGGCATGGGGTACTCCTCAAGAACGAGTATGAGGAGAGCGGAGGGTGAAGCGGGCACGGGACGCTTGCCTGTGTGGCCGCGGTGGCGCTGGGCGCCTGCGCGTGGGCGTCTCGTGCACTGTCGCCTTCTCGTTCGTGTCGTCGTGGAGCTAGGGGCGGAGACTGCCCCGGCGCCACCGACGGACCAACCCCGCTCATGGCCGGTCTGCGGGCCCTCGCTGCCCACGTGCGCGAGCTCGTCGACTGCGCCGACCCCGACCCGCTCCCCGCAGACGCGAACGGCGCCGTGCGCACCGCCCAGTTGCATTCGCCGACCGCCCCCCACAAGCTCTGCCGGCCCCTCGCCCCCGACGCCGTCGGCGCCCTCACCTACGACGACGCACCCTTCCCCGGGCCCCGACCCCAGCGTCTCAGCCAAGAACGTTCCCGGTGTGCTGTCCTGGGGCGCCGACGAACGCGCCAACCGGGTCGAGGTCACCGTCGCCCCGTCCCGCTCCCCGCCCCGCACCACCGCACTGCGGGCCCGGCTCGCCCGGCTGGGCGACCTGGTGACCGTCGTGGAGTCCGACGATCTGCCCCGTCAGCAGGGCGGAAACGTCGTAGGCGGCGAGAAGTGGGTCCCCGGCAGCGAGAGCCCTTGCTCCATCGGGTTCGCCGTCACACGCCACACCGGCGGTGGCAAGGCCTTCCTGACCGCCGGCCATTGCACGAACGACGCCAACCAGGCCGCGTACGGCAAGGACGGTACCCGCGTGGGGACCTCCAACAAGGGCGGGGCCGGCAGCGTCAACGCTGCTGAGGGGGACTTCGGCATCGTCGAGGTCGACCAGGCGGGCTGGAACCTCTCGCCGACCGTCTCCAACTGGGGTCAGGGCGACACATCGGTCACCGGATCGGCCGAGGCCGTCGTAGGCACCGCGATCTGCCGCTCCGGCCAGACCACCGGCTTCCGGTGCGGCGAGGTCACCAAGGTCAACCAGAGCGTCGACCACGGCAATGTCGTCATCAACGGACTGTCCTACTCCAGTGCCTCCTCCGCGGGCGGTGACTCCGGCGGCGCGTACGTCACCGCGATTGGAGGAAAGGCCGTGGGGCTGCACTCCGGCGGCGGCAGCGCGGCCTGTTCCAGGGGCTCCACCAGCTTCTCCTGGACCATCACCACTCCGGGGACCGGCGCACCCACCCTCACCGATCCCGGAAACCAGACCGCTTCCGTGGGTCGCTCCCTCAGCCTGGCTCTCCCAGCCGCCGGAGGGACCGCACCGTACACGTTCAGCGCCGTCAACCTGCCCGCCGGCCTGTCCGTCAACGCTTGCACGGGAGTCGTCTCCGGGACCCCGACCGCGTGGGAATTCCGCAACGCGACCCTGACGGTCACCGACACCGCCGGCAGGAAGTCCTCGATGCCGGTCACCTTCACCGTCTGGGCCTAGCGAACGGCCCGAGCGCACTGTCTATGCCGGGAGAGATGCGGCAAGACAGCGACGGCCGTGTCCGCGTAGCCCGCCCAGCTCGCGGACACGGCCCTCACGCGGTGGGGCGACGGAACCGGAGAGCATGCGGCCGCCGCGCCTGTGGAGGTGGTGCGATGCCGGTCCTTCGAGGTTGCGGGAGGCCGATCACGACGGGCCGACGTGGAAGACGTATGACCGCCAGGAGGACTGGTCGACCACCTCTTGCGCAGTGGCATACCACTTGATGATGCGCAAGCGCAGGGAGTCTCACGCGATGGCCTCTATGCGGTCGATTGATGATCATTTAGTTCGGATCATGCCGACGACGTAACGCCTCCCTGTCTTGATCGTTTCGAGTGTCAGCGGGCACGGACGGCGCATGCCCGTCACTGAGGGAGAGAATGCACACATGCGGGCGTGATGCGGCTCCGGCCGACCAGGGGTGGCAGGTGACCACCTTCCCCTTGCGGCGTCGGCACGGCTCCGCTCCGTGGGAAACCGTCTATAGATCGCGGGCCGCAAGCGCTATATCGGTGTCGACACCCTCGGCCTCCTCATCGCGGTCTGGGTCACCGCGGCCAGCGTCTCCGACAACGCCGGCGGTATCCATCTGCTCTCCCACATCGCCAAGGCCCACCCCAGGATCGGCAAGGCGTCGGCCGACAGCGGTTATCGAACCAAGGTCATCGACACGGCGCCGCCCTCGGCATCGACGTCGAGGTCACCCGCCCCGATCCGGGACAGAAGAGCTTCAAGGTCATCCCGCGGCGCCGGGTCGTGGAGCGGATGTTCGGCTGGCTCCTGAATCACCGCCGCCTCGCCCGCGACTACGAAACCCACCCTCACCGCTCCGAAGCGATGATCCGTCTCGCGTGGATCGACTTGATGAGCCGCAGGCTCAAGAGAGTCGACTCCGAACTGGAAGACCTCATAGCCGCCGGGCCACACTGCCTTGCGCGTCCTCGCCCCTCAGGGCCTGCCGCCCGCGGTCATCCCGACACCCGCCGCTTCCCGGCAAGCGCCACAGGCGTTCCCTCGCCGGGGCAGCCATCCGTCATCCGACGGCGACATGCCGACTTGCTGGACTCCGCACAGCGTCCTGTCGAAGATGCCGAAGGCGTGGGAAACGTCAGGGGGAAGACCGTCCGCGACCGCCCTTTCCCAGCGCATCTCCACGGCCACATACGGTGGCCGCGAGACCTCGAACGACTGGCCGCCCCCATATGTGGAAACGTGGCACCAGGAACAGAACCAGATCTCCTCGTCCACCACAGTCGGCAGCGCCGGCCACCGCCACATCGCCCGTCCATACACATCGCACTCCACAGGCGGACCCTCACACGCCTCCAGGCGTGACCCCAATCCGCTGACATGGGGCGACTTACCCAACACCCCGGCCAGGACAAAACGCTCTTTCAGACCGGGACCGCTGTGTCTGAGCGCTACCACCACGGGTTGCGCCACGTCCAGGACCAGCCCACCACCCAGCCCCCCGCCCGGTGTGCCGGCGCCTCCACCTGGACAGTGGTCGTAGGCGGCCCGGCTCCCGCCTCGGATACCGTGTTCCTCTACGGGGTGCCATAACGGATGTGACGCCCCCCACCGGAGGTAGTCAGCGTATGAGTTCAAAGCGCAGCAAGAATCCAGCCCTGCCCGTACTTGACGACGCGTTCCGACTCGAGTCGGTCAAGGACGCCGAAGAGGCCACCCGTGAGTGGGCCGCGCGGCTGGCCACCACCGAACTGCGCCGCGCTTCCCACCCGGGCCGGGTCACCTGGGATCCCACCGATGAGGCCGAGCCCGTACCGGTCCCGCCGACTGTGGTCGACGGTGACGGGGACCTGTGGCTGCGGGACCGGGGCACGGGCACCTGGACCATGCCCGAGTTCGACCCGAAGGAGTTCCCGGCCCGCTGTGGCGAGGTTCTGACGTGGAACGAGCTTGCCCGCGAGTTCGGCCCGCTGACCGCACTGGCCGACGACCGCCGCATCGGCGGCGGCCGGCGTCGCTGACCGCGCAGCCTTCTGGGGTACCGCGCCCCTGAAGCGCCCGTTACGGGTAGCGGGGAGTTCCAGCTCACCACCGAGCTCGACGATGACGGCGAGCAGGTGAGCGTGGTGGTGGCGTGCGACGACCTCGAGCAGCGTGGTGCGGGCCCGGCGCCACCCGATGTCCTCGGTGCGGCCTGCGTCGGTGGATCAGCCCGGCAGCGGTCGGCCTTCACCCGCCACCTGGTCGAGGTAGCCGCCTGGTACCGCGGTGCTGACTGACCTCTGTCCGGCCCGCCCCGACCGCGATGCCTAGGTGCTCCTCGTCGGCCTTCGACGAGTTCGCCGGGCTCGCGGCGCGGGATCGTCTCCCGCCGTCGGCGCCGGGGCTGTGCAGGGGGCCCGGGGGTTCGTGCTGGCCGATGCCGAGCGGGATGCCGGGCGCGCGGGATGGCAGCCTGAGTGGAACCGAGGTGTACGAGTACTACGCCCCCGGTGATACCAGGTGTTCGGGCTGTACCCGATGGCACCATCGACTCACCCGTCCTTGTTGAGGCGGAGCGCACGGCCGGAGGCTCCCGGCGGGATCCGGAGCCTGTAGAGAGAGGCGTGGGCATCGCCCCCGCGGCTCCGCCTCCCGCGGTAGCGCCTCCTCCATCACCACCTTCGTGATCGGCGCCGCGCTGCTGCCTCCGCTGATGCCTTTCGGCTTGCCTTCACACCCTCGACACCTACCGCCACCGACGCCGTGGGCTGTGCCGGGCCGGGGGCTGAGGGCCGTACTGTCACACCGATACCGAAGGCTTTCAGAGGATGAGCGCTGCGCCCGATCGCGGCGGCGTGATACAGGGCCGTCATCGCAAGGTAGGCCTACGACATGGATCGACAGAGAGAGCCGGCTGGTCGTAGAGGAACTGAATGGACAGCACATCGGTCTGCTGCCCTGCAGAGTGGCGCAGCCTGCACCTCAAGATGGCCGAGGCGCAAGCGAAGCCCGTGCCGCACTTGCTGGCGTTCAATAGGGAGATCGCCAACGACCGGAAGGACTTCCAGCAAGCGCTGAATGCGTTCTTGACGAGAGTAGGTGCCGAGGTGCTCTGACCCTTTTGGAAGTTGTCTCACGTGGTGATGCTTCAGCTACTCGACCGTGCTTGTGAGAAACGTGTGGAGCTCGGCGGCGAGGTTCCGCATCTCCTCGCCGGCCGCGTGCACGGTGGTGGTCGGGAAGTGCCACTCCTCGGACGGGGGGCCGGTCATGGATGCCCCAGATCAGGTGGACGTAGCCGCCCGGGCGGTGGTCCGCCGAGATGGCCAGGTCGCGTTCCAGAGAGCGCCAGGTGCGCGCTCCGTCCCAGCCGCGGAAGTCCTCGCTGGCGCGTGTGTGGGCTTGTCGCGCGGGCTGATCTCCGCGCGCTCGACCCGTAGCGACCCGTCCCCCCCCCGAAGGAGCGGGGGCACGGGGTCGGTCGCTCGCGGGTCCGGGGCGGTGGCCGGCGCTTGCGTGCGACACCGCGGGTAATTGTCACTGACTGCGGGCCTTTGAGAGCGCTCTGCAGCGTCCCGTGAATCCCTCCTTCGGGGGGCGCGGAAATCCGTGGACGGACCCGCGGAAGACCACGTACTGTTTGGCTTCATGCCCTGAGATGGATGGAAGGAGGCGAGTGCCGTGCGGTTCACACCTTTCCTGCGCTCCCTCTTCCGCTATCCCGGCGTGGTTCGTCAGTTCTGACCGGGAGCGCTCCAAGCAGCCTGTATCCCGGAGGAATCCATGACCGATACGGTCATCCGCGCGCTTTCCGCGAGCGACGCTCATCTTTTCGACACACACCCCGACCCCCTCGGCGCCGGGGAAGGCCACCGGCGTACCCGGTTCCGCCCCGACTGGAAGCGCGTCGCCCTGCGCGACGGCGAGGTCGTCGCACGCGGCGCGTGGTGGGGCGGCCCCGACGACTCGGAGCCCGTCAACATCAACTGGTTCGACGTGGCCGAGGGCGAGGAGGAGGCCGGGGCCGAACTCCTGCGCTCCGCTCCCTGGCAGGTCGAACTCGAGATCAACCTGCCCGGCGGCTGGCGGGAAGAGACCCACCTGCGCGCCACCGCCGAGGCACGCTTCGCCGCCGCACGCGCCGCGGGGTACGAACTCCTGGTGGAACGCTTCCTGTACCGCTGGACCCCCGAGCGAGGTCTGCCCGAAAGGCCCGGACGCCTGCGCTTCAGCGCCGAACCCGACGACGCCGTGTTCTTCGAGGCGTTGCGCCGCATCCACTCCGTCACCCTGGACGCCCACGCGCTCAGGGCCATCGAGGAGGGCGGCCTCGACCGGGCCGCCCAGGAGGAACTCGACTTCTTCCACTGGTGCCCCTCCCCGCGGGAATGGTGGCAGATCGCACACACGCCGGAGGGCGACCTGGCCGGCATCCACATCCCGGCCCATAATCCCTCCGGCCCGACGATCGGCTTCATCGGAGTCGTCCCGGAACAGCGCGGTCGCGGCTACGCCTACGACTTCCTCGCGGAGTGCACCCACCTCCTCGTCGAGCAGGGCGCGGAGTTCGTCAGCGGAGCGACGGACCAGGCCAACTTCCCCATGGCCGCGCACTTCGCCAAGGCCGGCTTCCCCGTCATCCGTGAACGCATCAACTTCCACCCGGCGGGCCAAGCGGCCTAGCGAGGAGTAGCACGCGGCGAGCGGTCCGGTCCGAGGGCAGGTCCGGACCGCTCGCGGTGCCCGACGGTATGCCGGCCGACAGTGAACGTTGTGGAGTGGGCCACCGTCTCGTCGTCACTCCCCACCGACGATGATCAACGGCGGCCGCGCTCGTGCCCTTACAGGTCCCACCAGCAAGATCACGATCTGCAACTGGAGTACCAGGTGCCGCCATGGGCAGAAAGGGCAGGGCTACGCAGCTGAGGAGGGGCCTCCGCCAGAATGCGGAGGCCCCTCCTTCTGCCGCGGCCGGCTCTCCGACCCGTCCCGCTCAGGCGGCCGGGTCCGTGCCGGACTTCGTCTCCGCCGCTTCCAGCCGTGCCTTCAACTCGGCATTCTCCGCCTCCAGACGCGCGATGCGCTTGCGGGCGAAGTACAACTCCATGACGGCATCGTGGAACTCGGAGATCAGCTCTTCGGGGGTCAGTTGCACCCTGGTCCTTCCCCCTACGCCGGCGCGACTTCGGTCACGGTGCCGTTGCCGCCCTTCCAGAACAGCTTGCCGTCCTGGGAGAAGAGGGAGCCGCCGCCGGCTGCGGCGGGCGCGTTGGTCGGCGGGGCGGGGACGTTGGCTAGCCGCACCGCGCCCTCGGCGAAGATGGCGGAGGGGGCGTCGGCCGTCGCGACCACGTGGAGCTGGGACTGGGGCGTGGCGCCGCGGGCTATGCCCATGCCGGTCCGGCCGGTGCCCTTGACGACGAAGTCTTCAACCCCCGGGTTGTTCCGCAGGACGATCAGGGAACCCTTGGTCGGACCGTCGGTCGCGGTGACGAAGATGCCCTGCGCGGCGGTCCCGGCGGTCCTGAGGTCGATCGAGAGACCGGAGGCCCCGGGGTCCGAGCCGTCGGCATATCCCTTGTGCGAGATCTTCAGTGTGCCGCGCGAGGTCTCCACGCCGGTCAGGTACATGGCCGAGGTGGCCGGGTTGTCGGACGTGACGTTCAGCGCCGCGGTGTCCCCGGAAGGAGCCTTGTGATTGATGGTGACGGTGTGCGCCGTGGTCGACGCCCCGTAGAACTGGGCCGGCGAGGTGTACAGGGTGTACTCGTTATCGGCGCCCGCGCCCGCGCCCGCGCCCCCGCCCGCGGCTTCCGAGCCTGCGGCGACGGTGACCGCGCCCGCGGTGAAGGCACCGAGGAACACTCTTCGTCCCACTGCCATGGGTGAACTCACTCTCGTCGTAGTCGCTTTGTGCCGCCGAAGCGGCGTGAGGGCCATGTGATCATCATCAGGAGCCGAACACCAAGCAGTTCCGAAACCCGCCGCGCCCCGGTCGTCGCATGCCCTCCACAACGCGGGCGCCTGCGAGAGGACGGCTCGTGAGTCGCGTCCGGCGCGAGGTGACGTTGGGACAGGGCTGCCGCTTGCGGGCCTTGGTGACCCGGGAAGCATCAGACCGGTCCGTAGCGACTCGGTGGCGTAGTCCGAAGTACCTCGGGCTGTTTCGGCGTGCAGGGACTGCACCGGCACGGTGAACCGGACCCGCCTGCCGAGATGATGAGCCCGCCGCCCCAGACCCGCACCACGTCGATGCCGCGCCGGGCGCTGATGCCGGAACCGCGGAAGCGAAGCCACTGCCGGATCTGCGGAACGAGCACGGTGGCGATCGCGACAGTCACCAGGAGACCGGCATTATCAACTACCGTGCTGGCGTGTCGAACTTGTGCCGAGAGCTTGAGCGGTCCGGCTATGCCGGTCAGCGGCTGACGATGCTGTTCGGCGGGCCGCACCAGTCGCTGCCGAGCTTCCAGCACGCGGGGGTGCAGCCTGGCGACCGCGTCTACCCGTGCGTGTCCACCCCACCCGCCTCCATGCTCCTCGCCGACCCCCGCACCGCAGAGGGCGCCGCAGCCAACCCATCCCTCCCCGTCCCCCGCATGCACGAACTCATCGACCGCAGCCTCAACGGCGCCGTCACCCCGCCGACAATGCCCCGACGCTGAGAGACCACGGTCGCGTAGCGATCACAGGCACGGCAACCTCCGTCGACCACCGGTCGACGCCGACATACCAGACATGCGTTTCCAAATCTCAGTTCTGACACAAATCCCGGGCAGCCTGCACGTCCGGTGACATCGCAGCGCCGATGGGCGCGGTCGAGCGCTTCGGGAGCCTGTACGGCTGCGCTCGTTCTGCTGCCCGGGCGGGCGGCCGGCGGGCCGGGCGGGCGGAAGGGCAGCAACCGGTCCGTCTTCTCCTGGTACCGGGCAAACCACGGCGCCGCGCGGCGGTGATCTGTTGCCACGGCAGCCCAGACCTGAAGGCGCTGCTCGACCTAGGAAGGGGGTACCCCCTGCTCGAACGCGGCGAAGCGGAGTTGAGAGCTCGGGGAAGGAGACGAGAGCTTGGGGGCGGGGCAGCCTCAGTCGCTGCTGTACCGGCGGGCGCTGGGCGAGGCCGTCGCCACGGCGCTGGCGGTACGCGACGGCGCGCCGTCGACCGGCCCCGCACCCGCGTACGCGCAGGTGCAGGCCCTCGTCGACGGGCCCGACGTCACGTGCCGGTGAGCTTGTCGATGTCGGGGGCGTAGACGGTCATCCAGTGCGGGTTCAGCCGGTAGTAGACGACCTCGCGGTTCCAGTCGAAGGCGTCGT
>NZ_JBHXSA010000012.1:0-189265 GCF_042716475.1 Streptomyces sp. NPDC058671
CTGGGCCCGAACTCATGGAGTTCGGGCCCCGCCGTCATGCGCCGATCCGGGCGACGGATCAGACGAGACCGCCGGGGCGGTAGTACGTGCCCAGCTGGTCGCGGTAGTCGGCGTCGCCGAGGTGGGTCTCCCGGTGGAACTCGGGGGAGTCCTTCACCTGCTCCTTGGAGCAGTCGACGTAGATCTTCTGCTCCTCCGGGTCGATGCGGGAGACGAGACCGGCGGGGAGGAGGACCTCCTTGCCGAAGATCCACACGCCGGTGTCGACCACCAGGTAGGCGTCGCCGACCTCGTCGGAGTGCTTGTCGACCTTGCCGATGCTGCCGTCGGTCGCCTCGACCTTGTATCCGGTCAGGACCGCGCCGGCCAGGTGGCCCGAGGTCGAACCGTAGCTCCACGCATTCCCAGTCACGCGAACAACAACTCCTCCGGTCGATGGAGGACGACGAGGTGCTCTCCGTCGTCCTTCCCTTCTCCGTGTCGGTACGGACTCCATGTCGGTACGGACTCCGTTTCGGTTCGGGCGGACGTCCTGTCCCGCCCACGGTCCGCCTGCCCCGACCTCGTCCTCCCATGCGTCCCGGGTCCGCGGAGGTGGCCGACGGGCGCTGGTGGATGCAGCGAAAGGGGAGCCCGGCGGGTGCGGGAACCGGTCACCGCGCGCGAGCCGTCCGACGCCGCCCGTCCTGACTCCCCGGCCCCGGCCCCCGGCCCTCGAACCGGTCCGGGGACGGGGTCGAGAACATGGGGGGCCTTCCCCCATGCCCCGCGGGCGCCGTCCGTACCAGGATCAGTGCGGGCACCGAGCGCTGGGCCGGGTGGCGGAGGAGGGACGATGGCGGCGGAGGCGGGACACGGGCGGGCCGAGGCTTCGCTGTCGGCCGTCCGGCGGTGGTGGGAGGCCGGGCAGGTCTCCGGCGACGCGAACGGGAACCAGAGCGGGGACGCGAACGGGACCGAGAGCGGGGACGGGAGCGGGCCGCGTCCGGACTGGGCCGCGTTCACCGAGGCGGCGACCGCCGCCGCACCCGAGGAGGCCGTCGCCCCCGCGCAGGAGTACCCGGGACTGAGCGGTTTCGCCTGGATACTGCGGCCCTTCACCGTCCTGGCGGGGGAGCGGCTGGAGCGCGGCCTGTCCGCGACGGCGCGCGACCTCGTGGACGTCGCCGCCGTACGGGGCGACCTGGAGCGGCAGCTCAGCGGCAGACTCGCGCGGGCCGCGGCGCGGACGCTGGTCCTCGAACTGCACGAGGCGCGGACCGCCGGACGCCTCGACGGCGACGACCCGCACGCCCGGTTCCGGGACTTCCTGGGGCGTACGGCGTCCCGGCGCGGCCTGGCGGCCCTGCTGGCCGGGAGGCCCGTACTCGCCCGGATCCTCGGACGGACGGCCCTCGACACCGCGGCCGCCGTCGCCGAGGCCCTGGAGCGCCTCGCCGACGACCACGACCGGCTGACCGCAGATCTCCTGCGGGGCTCCGGCGCAGGGCCGAGGACGCTCGTCGGCGTCGAGACCGGCGCGGGCGACGGGCACCGGGGCGGCCGCGGCGTGCTGCTGCTGCGCTTCGCCGACGGCACCCGACTCGTCTACAAACCTCGTCCGCTCGCCGCGCACCGCCACTTCAACGATGTCGTCACGTGGTTCAACCAGCTGCCCGACGTCCCCGACCTCCGCACGCTGCGGCTGCTCGACCGGGGCGGCTACGGCTGGGTGGAGTTCGTCGCCGCGCGTCCCTGCGCCGCCGTCGAAGAGGTCGAGGCGTTCTACGGCCGCCAGGGTGCGCTCCTCGCGCTGCTGCACCTGCTCGACGGAACCGACCTGCACCACGAGAACCTGATCGCCGTCGGCGCCCACCCGGTCCTCGTCGACGTGGAGACCCTGTTCCACCCGCCGCTGCCGGGAGCCGCCGCCACCGAGGACCCGGCGGCCCGCGCACTCCACGACTCCGTGTACCGGGTGGGACTGCTGCCCCAGCTCCTCGTGGGCGACCACGGCGCTCTGGACGTGTCAGCCGTCGGCGGCGGCCACGAGGCCGTCTCGCCCGTGGCGCGGGCGGACTGGGCCGACGCCGGCACCGACCGGATGCGCCTGGTCCGCAGGGCGGGAACGTTCGGCGAGTCCGCCAACCGGCCCCGACTGGCCGACGGCGCGCCCGTCGAACCGGGCGCCCACATCGACGCGCTCTGCGCCGGCTTCCGCGCCGGATACACCGCGCTCAGCGCCGCCCGGAAGGAACTCCTGCATGACACGGGCCTGTTGGCGGCCTTCGCCGAGGACGAGGTACGCGTGGTGGTACGTCCCACCTGGATGTACAGCACGCTGCTCGACGAGTCGACGCATCCCGATCTCCTGAAGGACGCCGACGCCCGGCAACGGGTCTTCGAGACCCTGGGGACCGACGCGTTCGGCACGGTCCTCACACCAGGACTCGTCATCGAGGAGATCGCCCAACTCTGGTCCGGAGACGTTCCGTTGTTCACCGCCCGACCCGGCCGGAACCTTCTGTGGGGAGCGCCCGAGCGACCGCCGGCCGGCCGTACGGACCTGCCCGGGGCCGCCCGCGTCGCCGCGAAGCTCGCCGCCCTGGACACGGTCGACCGACAGGACCAGGAGCGGATCGTGCGCGCCGCGATGGCGACGACCTCCCGCACGCCCGCGCACCGGCCCGCCCCGGGCCGCCGCACCCGTACGGCCGAGCGCGCCCCCGAGCCGGAGCGGCTCCTCTCGGCGGCCCGGTCCGTCGGGGACCAGCTGGTCTCCCTCGCGTACCGCGAAGGCCCCCGCAGCAACTGGATCGGCCTCGAACTCCTGGACGACCGCTACTGGCGGATCGGCCCGATGCCGGCGGACCTGGCGGGCGGCTACACCGGCCCCGCCCTGTTCCTCGCCCAACTGGCGGCGCTCACCGGCGCCGCACACTACGCGGAGGCGGCCAGGACGGCCCTCGCGCCGGTGCCGCGCCTGCTCGACGTGCTGACCGCCCGCCCCGACGACCTCGGCGCGGTGGGCTCGGGCGCCTTCTCCGGGCTCGGCGGCATCGCGTACGCCCTCGGAGAGACGGCACGGCTGCTGGACGACCCGGCGATCGGCTCATGGGCGTCCGCCGCCCTCCGCCTCGCCGGGGCGGCGGCGGAGGTCGAACGGGAGTACGGGGTGGGCGCGGGCGTCGCAGGCGGGCTCGCCGCCCTGCTCGCTGCCCACGGAGCGGGTCGCGGCCCGTACCCCGTCGGTTCGGGTTCCGGTACCGGCGGCGAGGCACGCGAGACCTGGCGGGCCGCGCGCGCCTGCGCTGACCGGCTGCTCACCGCCGGTCCCACGGCCGCCGGGCGAGGCTTCACGACCGGTGCGGCCGGAATCGGCTGGGCCCTGCTGCGCTTCGCCGAAACCGAAGCCGGAGCCGAAGCGGAGGCCGGAGCCGGAACCGAGATCGGAGGGGGGACCGAAGCGGGAGCCGGGGCCGGGGTGAGAACCGAAGCCGGAGTCCACGCCGAAGCAGGCGCCTTGGCCGGAACCGGAACCGGAACCGGAACCGGAACCGGAGCCGTGGCCGTGGCCGTGACCGGAACCGTGGCCGTGACCGGAGCCAAGGTCGAGGCACCGGCCCGGGCCCGCGCCGACCGCGGGTCCCGGGGCCGGGATGGTGGCCGGTATCGGGTCGCGGGCCTGGCCGCGCTGCGGGCGGCCGTCGACGGGGACCACGGGGGTGCCCCCGTCGACCCGCCCGCCGTGGGATCCGGAGGAGAGGCCGCCCGGGCCTCGGCCTGGTGCCGGGGACGCGCCGGTATCGCGCTCGCTGTACTGGACGCACCGGGCGCCCTCGACGATCCGTACCTGGCGGCCTGGTCCCGCGAGGCCGTCGAGGAACTGGGCCGGGAGCGGCAGGCCCCTGACGACAGCCTGTGCCACGGAGAAGCGGGTCTGTGCGAACTGCTGGGCCACCACGCGCTCCCGGAGGCCCGCCCGCACTGGATCCGCAGGGCCGGGGCGCTCCTCGCGTCCGTGGAGGAGACCGGTGCCCGGAGCGGAGCGCCGGACGGTGTCGCCCACCCCGGGCTCCTGACGGGCCTCGCGGGAATCGGCCACGGACTCCTCCGGGCGGGCTTCCCGGAGCGCGTACCGTCCCTGCTTCTCCTGCGGACGTCCGCCCCGGGCCCGTAGCCGCCCACGACCGCCGCCCGCCGTGACCACCCCACAGAACGCCCCACCGCACCATCCGCCACACCGCACCGCCCCGCACCGCGCTCCACCGCACCACCCGGCACGACCACCACTCCTGCGGACACCAAGGACGAGTGAGGACTCATGCAGATCAGTGACTCGGTGATGTACGTCGACGGCGGCGCCGGCGCGGAGACCTCGCTCCAGGAGCACCCCGTGGGCGAGGTGACGTTCGGAGCGAGCGGCGCCCTCGGGCTGCGCAGCAGGCTGCTCGGTACGTCGGGTCTCGACGCCGCCGCCTCCCTGGACATGCCGTACACCACCGGCACCATCCCCCTCTCCTGACACCACCGACACCGTTCCGCGGTCCCAGGCCCTGTCCGGAAAGAGTCGGCGACCTGGCCTGGATGTCGCCTGGACGGAACGAGCGGGGGCCGGGGTGATCCCCGGCCCCCTGCCGTGAGGGAAAAGGAGCAAGTAACCTGCGCCCATGCGAGCGACGTCGTCGGTCATCGTGGGGCGGGAAACCGAGATCGGGCTCCTTGACGATGCCCTGGAGGGCGTCCGAAGGGGGGCCGGACGGGCGGTGTTCCTCGTCGGCGAGGCGGGGATCGGCAAATCCCGGCTGGCCGGCGAGTGCGCCTTACGCGCGTACGACCGGCACATGCCGGTGCTTCGCGGCCGCGCCACGTCCACCGGACTCGTCGTACCCTTCCGGCCGTTGATCGAGGCGCTGTCCTCACGGTTCCGGGCGGCCGGCGCCCCGGACGACCCCGAACTCGTCCCGTACCGCCCCGCGCTGGCCGGGCTCGTGCCCGAGTGGCGGGCCGGCACGGGGGCGCCCGGATACGCGATCTCGCTGGTCGAGATGGCGGAGGCGCTTCTCAGACTCCTCGCGGTGCTCGGCCGGGAGCGCGGGTGCGTGATCCTCCTCGAAGACCTCCACGACTCCGACACCGAGACCATCGCGGTCGTCGAGTACGTCGTCGACAACGTGGCCGACCTGCCGGTCCTCTTGGTGGGCACACTGCGCCCGGACCCCGGCCCGGCCCTCGACCTGGCACTCGCCGCCGAACTCCGCAACACCGCGTCGGTAAGGGAGCTGGAGCCCCTCGACGCCTTCGCCGTACGGGACATGGTGGACGCGTGTCTGGACGCGGGGCCCGGCGAGGTGCCGTCGGCCGCGCACCGGCACCTCGCGGAGCGGGCGGGCGGGAACCCGTACCTGGTGGAGGTCCTGCTGGCCGACCTGCTGGACACGGGGCGGCTGAGCAGGGCCCAGGGCTGGTGGCAGCTCGCCGATCAGGGCGAGGCGACGGTGCCGACGGGCGCCGTCCGCAGCTGGGCGCGCCGGCTCGACCGGCTCGACGAACCCGTGCGCGACCTGCTGCTCATCGCGGCCACGCTGGGCGGCCGATTCTCCGTCGGGGCGCTGCGGGCGGTGACGGGGCTCGACGACCGGGCGCTCTTCGCCCACCTCCGGTCCGCCTCCGAGGCGGGGATCATCGCCCCGGACGGCGCCGCCCACGACGACTACACCTTCCGGCACGTCCTGACGGCGGACGCCCTCAGGGCCTCGCTGCCGCCGGCCGAACAGGCGGCCCTGGCCCGACGGGCCGCCTCCGCGATCGAGGAG
Organism: Streptomyces sp. NPDC058671; assembly: GCF_042716475.1. Lineage (NCBI taxonomy): Bacteria > Bacillati > Actinomycetota > Actinomycetes > Kitasatosporales > Streptomycetaceae > Streptomyces > Streptomyces sp. NPDC058671. The sequence goes on from NZ_JBHXSA010000012.1 coordinate 5,796, forward strand.
TCCGGCGTACTGTCCGGCGAGGAGCGCCAGTTGGTGGCGACCCTCTGGCTGGCGGCGGGTGACAGAGTGACGGCCTCCCGGCAGTACGCCCAGGTGGGACGGCAGATGCTGGACGCCGGTGCGTCGGGCTCGGCCGCCGTACTCCTCGAACGCGCCCGGGGGCTCGCCGCCGACGAGGAACGGGACGCGATCACCGTGCGGCTGGCGATCGCGGAGGCCGAGTCCGGGCGGCCGGACACGGCCTCCGCGCTCCTCGACGATCTGCCGCCCGTGCCCGTGGGGTCGCGCGCGGCGGAGGAACGGGCCCAGGCCCACACCCAGGTCGCCTGGGTCGCGACCATGGCGGAGCAGCAGGAGGAGGCGCGCAGTCGTATCCGCGCGGCCCGCGCCCTCTTCGGGGGCGCGCCGAGCCCGGAGCAGGAGGCCGCGCTCGTGGTGGTCGAGGGCCATCTCGCGCTGCTGCCGGATCAGGACGAAGGGAGCGGCGGGGACGCGGGACGCGCCCCGGAGGGCCGGGGCGCCGCGGCGGGTCGTGAGCGACTCGCGGAGGCGGAACGTTCCGCCAGGCGTGCCGCGCTCACCGCGGAACAGGGTGACCGGCCCGTGGTGGCCTGCCGGGCATGGCAGCTCCTCGCGCTGCTCTCCCGGGAGCGGGGCTTCGACGAGGCCGACGCCTGCCTGGTGCGGATGCTCGAAGTCGCCGAGAAGCACCGGCTCCCGGTGTCCCGGGCCGAGGCCCTGGTGCGGCTCGGAACCAACGCGTTCCTGCGGACGGGCGAGGCGACCCAGCTGGAGACCGCCCGCGCGGCGGCTCACGAACTCGGCTCGCTCGCCCTGCTCCAGACCGTCGACGGACTGCTCGCCATGCAGAGCGTGCTGACCGGACGGTGGGACCGGGCGCGGGAGATCGTCGAACGGTCCCTGGAGGCCAGCGCCCGCCTCCAGAACCTGTCGGCGCACCGCTATCTCCTCCTCGTCGACGCCCTGCTCGCCGCGCACCGGGGCAGGAGCCGGGAGCAGGAAAGAGCCCTGGTCAGGTTCCGCCGCGCGGGCGGCGAGGAATCGATGCTCGTCCCCGTGCAGCGCGGACTGTGCCAGGCCGTCGGCGCGCTGATGGCGGAGGACCGGACGAAGGCGGCGGCCGAACTCGACGCGGTGGCCGCCTGGGAGCGGGACCACCCCAGCTTCTTCTACCTCAGCGGACGGTACGGACTCCGCCCGCTGCTGCGGATCCTCGACGGCGACGACGGCGGCCGGGAGGCCTACCACGAGGCCCTCGCCTCGCCCGGCGGACAGCTCGCCTGGAACCGCATGTTCCTCGGCATGGCGGACGCGGTGCTGCGCGGCCGCGACGGCGACCCGGACGGCGCCCGGCGGGCCGTGGCGGAGGCCCGACGCGTGGCGGCGGTGTTCCCGCAGGCCTGGCACCTCGCCCTGCGGCTCGTCGCCGAGGCGGCGCTCGACGACTCCTGGGGCGAACCGGTCGCCTGGCTGCGCACCGCGGAGGAGTACTTCCACGAGGCGGGCGTACAGCCGGTGGCCGGAGCCTGCCGGGCCGTACTGCGCCGGGCGGGGATCAGCGTCCCGCAGCGCAGGGGAGGCCGGGAGCGGATCCCCGCGGAGCTGCGCACGGCGGGCGTCACCCCGCGCGAGTACGAGGTGTTCGCCCTGCTCGGGGAGCGGCCGGGCAACCAGCAGATCGCGCAGCGCCTGTGCATCTCGCCCCGGACCGTGGAGAAGCACATGGCGAGCCTGATGGCCAAGACCGGCTGCGCGGACCGCTCGGCCCTGTGCGCCCTTTCGGCGGAGCGGGCGGAGGACCGGACGGCGCCCCCCGGTGTCGTCCCCCGGGCGCGACCGGCCTGACCGGCCCGGGTGGGGCGTCGCCGGAGCGTGGTGGTGGGGGTCGGCGGACCCGGGATGGGGGACGCCTCCGTCCGTATGGGGGCCCCGGCCCCCATACGACCGCCCCAGGTCCCGTGACTCTGCGGGCCCGGCACCGATGTGCGGCGGGTCCGGGCGGCGGATCATCGAGCGGACCGATCAACTCCCGTCCCCCTACGGAGGTTCGTTCGATGCCGCGTCCGTCCGCGCCACCCGCAGCGTCACCCGGCGCTCTCCGGTTCTCCGTCCTCGGCCCGATGACCGTGCACCGGGACGACCGGCCGCTGCCCCTCGGCCCGTTGAAGCAGCGCGTCGTCCTCGCGATGCTCCTCGGCTCCGCCAACTGTCCGGTCTCCGTAGACGCGTTGACCGACGCGGTCTGGCCGGAGGAACCGCCGCGTACCGCCCGCAAGAACCTCCAGGTGTACGTGAGCGCCCTGCGCGCGCTGCTGGGCGAGGACGACGGGGACCGGCCGCGGCTCACCCACACGGGCGGGGGATACGTGCTGCGCGTGGCGGAGGACGAGTTCGACCTCCTGCGGTTCCGCTCCCTCGTGCGGGCCGCGGAAGGGCAGCGGCCCGCACCCGCCGCCCGGCTCCTCCGGAAGGCCCTCGGCCTGTGGCAGGGGCCGCCGCTGGGCGACGACCTGCGGCAGTCTCCCCGGCTGGCCGAGGAGGCCGAGCGACTCGAACTGCGCCGTCTGAGCGTGTACGAGGACTGGGCCGAGGCGGAGGTGGGCCTCGGCGGCGCGCCCGCGGTGGTCGAGGGGCTGCGGGACCTGGTGGAGCGGCACCCGCTGCGGGAGCGCCTCAGATCCGCCTGGATGTGCGCCCTGCACGCCTCCGGCCGGCAGGGCGAGGCACTCGCGGTGTACGACGACTACCGGCAGCTCCTCGCCCGGGAGCTGGGACTGGAGCCGAGCGGCGCCATGGCCGCCCGGTACCGGGCGCTCCTCGCGGGCGACGACCGCGGAGGGTCCTCCGGCTCCGGCGCGCCCGGGACTCGGGCCCCCGCCGCCCACCGTCCGGCCCCCGTGGTCCTGCCGCCCGATCTGGTCGACTTCACCGGACACGGGGAGGAACTGCGCCATCTCGTCGACGTGCTGGAGGACGACGGCGCGTCGGGGGTGGTGCTGCTGTCCGGTCCCGCCGGGGCGGGGAAGACCACGCTGGCGGTGCGGGCCGCCCACCTCCTCGGTGACCGGTACGCCGAGGGGCGGCTCTGTGTGTCCCTGCGGGCGGCGGACGGTACCCCTCGCCCGCAGGCCGCCGTGCTCGCGGAGCTCGCCGAACGGACGGGCGGGGCGGGGTTCTCCGGGCCGGGCGCGTGGCGCGACTGGCTCGCGGAGCACCGCGTCCTGGTGATCCTGGACGACGTGCCGGAGGAACGCGCCGTACGGGCCCTGCTCCCGTGCGGCGGCCGGGGCAGGGTGCTGCTCACCGCACGCGGTCAGCTCGGCGGTCTCGCACCGGTCCACCGGGTGTCCGTCCCGCCGCTCGGCACCGCGGAGGCGCTCCAGCTGCTCACCGGGCTCGTCGGCGGGAGCCGGGTGCGGGCCGACCGGGAGGCCGCGCTGCGCATCGTGCGCGCGTGCGGCGGGTCGCCGCTCGCCGTCAGGGTCAGCGGGATGCGGCTGGCGGTCCTGCGTCACGTACCGCTGCGGGAGTTCGCGGACCGGCTCACCGACCCCGCCGGGGCGCTGGACGAGCTGACCTCGGGCGACGTGTCCGTACGGCGGTGGCTCGCCGACGGCTGGGAGGCGCTGCCCGGGGAGTGCGGCCGGGACGCGGGACGCCTCGCGGCGGGCACGGGCGACGGCCCCTTCGGCCTCAGCGAGGCGGCCGAGGCCCTCGGGTGCGACGAGCGGCACGCCGTACGGGTGGTGGAGGCGCTGATCGACGCCGGGATGGTCACCTCACCCGGCGGCGAGGTCACCGCCCACGCGGCGCTGTACGAACTGCCGCACCTGATACGGCTGTACGCCCGCGGGATCAGGTCCGGCACGCCGGTCCTGGCCGCGGGCTGAGCACCTACGCGGGGGCCGGCACGGACCGGGGTCCCGCGCCGGTCCGGCCGGGCGAGGCCCCGACGGACCGGGGTCCCCCGCGCCCGTCCGGCCGGGCGAGGCCCGCGCCGACCGGCCCCCCGCGCGACCGTATTCCGCCCCGCTTCTCAGCTCCCCGCTTCTCAGCTCCCCGTCCCCACCGCCCCGTCCGGCGCCGGAAGCCCCACCTGGTTCGCGAGGAACGCCAGGCACTCGGCCTGAAGTGCCACCGCGCGGGACGCGGCCCGGTCGCCGTGTCCGACGCCGCGTTCGAGGCGCAGCAGAACCGGTCCGGGGCCGGACGAGGCGTGCTGGAGCGCGGCGCACATCTTGCGGGCGTGCAGCGGATCGGTCCTGGTGTCGCCGTCCGCGGCCGTGAGCAGCACCGCCGGGTACACGGTCCCCGGTGTGACGCGGTGGTACGGCGAGTACCCGAGGAGCGTCGGCAGCATCGCCGGGTCCCGGGCGCTGCCGTACTCGGGCGTCCAGCTGGGCCCGAGGCCGGACAGCTCGTAGCGCACCATGTCCAGGAGCGGGGCCATGCACACCACGGCGGCGTACGTGCCCGGCCGTTGGGTGAGAGCCGCGCCGACGAGCAGTCCGCCGTTGGAGCCGCCCATGATCGCGAGCCGGCCGGGCGCGGTCCAGCCCGCCGAGACCAGCCGGTCGGCGGCGGCGGCGAAGTCGTCGAAGGTGTTCTGCTTGTGCTCTCCGCTGCCGGCGCGGTGCCAGGCCTCGCCCTCCTCGCCTCCGCCCCGCAGTCCCGCCCAGGCGAACACCCCGCCCGCCCTCACCCAGGCGAGGACCTGGGCGCGGTAGCGGGGCGACATCGTGCGGCCGAAGCCGCCGTACCCGGTGAGCAGCGTCGGCCGCGGCACGTCCGGCCGCCCGGTCGGGGAGATCACGAACATGCGGACCGTCGTCCCGTCCCGTGAGGGGAAGGCGACCTGCCGGGTGACCGCGCCGCCGGCCGGCAGGGCGTCCGGGGCGTCACGCTCCCAGCGCGTCACGCGGCAGGTGCGCGCGTCGAAGCGGAGCACCCGGGTCGGCGTGACGAAGTCGGTGTACGCGAACCAGGCCTCGTGACTGCCGGGCGGTCCGACGGAGAAGTCACCGACGGCGCCGGTGCCGGGCAGCGGGACCGTGGCCACCTGGCGGCCCTCCACGAGGTCGTGCACGGTCACCTCGGCTACCGTGTCGCGGGTCCAGGCGGCGAGGCCGAGCGGGTGTCCGGGCTCCGGACCGGACAGGACGACGAGGTGGGTCAGTACCGCGTCGGGCCGTTCCGGGATCACCTCGTGCCAGGCGTCGGGGCCGAGGTGGATTTCGTCCGGCCGGCAGGCGACGACGCGACCTCGGGCGGCGCCGCGGTCGGTGCGCAGCCACACCCGGTCCCGGGGGCCCGTTCCGGGCACGGCGTGCAGCCGGGTCGCGGCCTCCCTGCCCTCCTGGACCGGCCGGAGCAGCGGCCGCTCGGGCGGTCCCGCGGTCAGGTCGGCGAGGTAGAGGTCGGTGCCGCGGCCGGTGCCGAGCGTCGCCGTCACACCGAGCCAACGGCCGTCCGCGGTCACGGAGACGCTGTAGAACTGGGTCCTGTTCCGCCCGTCACCGAAGACGACGGCGTCCTCGTCGGGCGACGTGCCGACCCGGTGCAGGCACACCCGGCGGTGGTAGCGCTCCTCGCCGGGGTGGAGCCGGGGGTCCTGGTGCCGGACGTAGTAGAAGGCCCCGCCCCCGGGCAGCCAGCCGACCGAGGACTTCCGCACCCGGTCCACCGGCCCGTCGACGAGCTTCCCCGTGGCCACGTCGACCACCTGGAGCAGCGAGTCCTCCGTGCCGTCCCGCGACACCTGGAAGGCCAGCAGGTCGCCCTCCACGGAGGGCTCCCAGGCGTCGAGCACGGTACGCCCGGAGGGGTCGAGGGCACCGGGGTCGAGCAGGACCCGCTCCACCGCGTCGGGGCCGGTCTCCGTGACGACGAGCACCGGATGCTCCTGGCCGGCGCCCTGCCGCAGCCAGAAGACCCGGTCGCCGCGGACCTTGGGCGCCCTGGAACGGTCGACGGCGTCGAGCGCCGCGACCTCCGCCTCCCAGCGCGCCAGACCGGGCAGGGCCGCGCGCTCCGCCTCGTACAGGGACTCCTGCTCCGCGCTCCAGCGGAGCGTCGCGGGGGCCTCGGCGTCCTCCAGCCAGCGGTACGGGTCGGGGATCCGCAGCCCGTGGAGTTCCTCCACGACGTCCTGCCGTTCCGCGTGGGGGTACGGGCGCCGTGGCGGTCGCTCGTCGTCGCGGGTCACTCGATGCTCCCTCGTTCGTGGTGGGGCGGACGGCGGGCGGGGGCGGCGGCCGTACCGGCACCGGCCTTCTCGACGGTGTCCGCGACGGTCTCGTCCGCGGTCTCCGTCCCGGGCAGGGAGAGCCAGGCGTAGACCCCGGACAGCACGACGATCAGGCCGGAGACCGCGAAGATCGTGTCGATGGGGCCGAAGCGGAGACCCCCGAAGGAGCCCGTGAAACCGTGGAGCACGGAACCCGCGAGCCAGCCGGACAGGACCGCCGAGAGCATCGACGCCAACTTCGTCACCGGGTAGAACACCGCCATCACCCGCCCCCGGTACTCCGGGGGCGCCGCCGCGAGCAGCAGCGGTGCCATCGCGGTGTTCAGCACGGTGAGCGGGACCGTGAAGACGAACAGCAGGGCGACTCCGGCGAGGAATCCGCCCTGCCGGGAGTACGCGACGAGCAGCACACCGCTCACGAGAAGGCTGATCCAGGTGCTCCGCCGGGCCCCGAACCACTGCACCACCCGGCCCGCGCACAGCGCGCCGGTGATGCCTCCGATGCCCATGGCCATGCCGACGTACCCGTAGAGATGGGCCTCCGCGTGGAGGTTGTCGGTGGTGAAGAAGACGTTGAGGGTGCTGAGCGCGCCGATGCCGAACTGGCCGATGACGGCGAGCAGGAGCAGTGCGACCAGGAACCTGCTGCGGGCGAAGAAGCGCAGCCCGTCCGTGAACTCCCGCCGCAGACCGCCCTTCGGCGTCCTGGCGGACTTCCGCGCCGCACTCCGTCCGTCCGGAGCCGTGGCCCCGGGACCCGTCCCGATCGAGCGGACGGCGACGTACGACACCGCGTACGACAGGGCGTTGAAGAGCAGCGCCCACTGCAGTCCGGCGGTGAACAGCAGGGGCGCGGCGAGGGGAGGCCCGATGATCCACGCCGTCTCACCGGTCGCCTGCGCGATGCCGGCGGCGCGGGCGCGGTCGGCGTCCCCGGTGACCAGGTCCGCGAGGATCGCGAAGCGCGCCGGTGAGAAGAACTGGCCGGCCGCGTGCAGCAGGAGGACCGTCGCGTAGACGACGGCGAGCCAGACGCCCGTGGGGAGGGCGTCGGTCGGCAGGAACGAGACGACGGTCAGCACGGCCACGAGCACGCCTCGGACCGCTTCGCTGAGCAGCATCGTGGCCCGCTTGTCCCAGCGGTCGACGAACACGCCCGCGAGCGGTCCGATGACGAGGACGGCGGCGCTCGACGCCATCAGCACCCCGCTGACCGCCATCGGCGCCCATGTCTCGCCCTTCGCCAGCACGGTCGCCACCCACAGCACCAGGGTGGTGCTGAAGACGGCATCGCCGACGGACGAGACGGCCTGGCCGAACCACAGCCGGGTGTAGTCGCGGTTGATCAGTGTCAGCCGTGGAGTCATGACGGCCTCGGAGACGCGACGGCGAGCGCCATGAGGGCGGTCACCAGGGTCGTGTGGTACGCCTTCCGGAAGAACTCCCCGGGCGGCGCGGACGGCGCCGCCGCGAGTGCCGCGGACCGTCCGGGGACCGCGCCGTCGGGCCGTTGGGCCCGCACCAGGCACTCCACGGCGGCGGATCCCGAGGGCGTGCGCAGCGGATCGCTCCCCAGGATGTACTGCGTGAGGACGAGTTCCGCGGCCAGGTCCCACCGGTCGTGCGCGACGCAGTGCCCCAGCATCCGGTCGACCAGGCCCTCCGCGTGCGCCCGTTCACCGCCGGTGAGGACGGGCACGGTCCGGCCGAAGTCCCCGAGGTAGAAGCCGGTGTGCGTCAGCGCGTACGCCTCCGGGGTGGTGAGCGGTGCCTCGTCCGGCCCCGTCGTGTCCCCGGGCCCGGCGGCGCGGAGCGCGACCAGCGGGCTCAGGGGGACGAGTTCGGCGTACGGCTCGATGGCGTGGCGGACACCGGCCTTGTCCGCGTAGTACCGGAGTTCGATGCGCCGGTACGCCGACCTCCCCGGCGACGAGAGGAAACCGGGGTCCAGCCTGGCGAGCGTGTCCCGGCACACGGTGTCGTCGATCCCGTCGGGAGCCAGCGCGGCGAAGGCCAGCCCGTACGTGGGGGTGTACGCGGGGTCCTCGTCGAACAGCCGGGGAAGGTCCGGGTGCTGCCAGAGCTTCCGGACCAGGGCCGTCGCCCCGTCGAGCGCGTCGGGGGAGCCGCCCGGGCGGTCCGCGCAGTGGCAGAGCAGCGCCAGTTCCAGCGCGGCCTTCGCCCGGCCGCGGGCCGAGGTCCCGGCGCTCGCGGAGAACGGATCGAAGTGGTCCAGGTTCCTTCCCAGCCAGCCGAGCGCGCCGGCCGAGAGCCGCTCCAGGGGCGAGGCCATGGCTACAGGCGCCCCGTCTCGTGCAGATGGTCGAGCAGGGCCGTGTCCACGACGTCACGGAACCGCGCCAGCGTCCGCGCGTTCTCGTCGAAGCGGTACAGGTCCTGGCAGGCGATCCACCGGTCCCGGGTCTCCGCGCCTGTCCGGTAGCCGTCGGCGACGGTACCCACCTCCCAGTCGGGTTTGCCCGCGGTCTCCCAGCAGCTGGCCAGGGTTCCGTCCGCGCTCACCACCGCCCCGTAGCGACCGTCGGCGTGACCGCAGGTCACGCAGGTCTTCCGGGCGCCGGGGCGGCTCACCGTGAAGCCGAGGTCGAGGGCCCGGCGCTGCCACCGGGTGAAGGCGGCGGAGAGTTCACCGGTGTGCAGCAGGCTGTTGGCGTACCCGACGCCCACGTCGCCGACCCGGGCGAAGTACAGGGTGCACCGCGCGGGGTCGACCGCCCCCACGAGCCGGTCGATGAGCGCGTCGACGCCGTGGAAGGTCTCCTGGGAGACGTTGACCCGCAGCGTCCACTGGATGGGGGACACCTCGGAGGCCTTGACGATGTTGCGGACGATCTTGTCGAAGGTCCCGCTGCCGTCCGCCCTGCCGACCCGGATCCGGTCGTGATCGGCGCGGTCGCCGTCGAAGGTGACCTGGATGGACGTCAGACCGCGGTCGGAGAGGCGCCGGGCCAGGGACGGGGTGAGCAGCGTCGCGTTGGAGATCATCCAGGCCGAGGTCGGCGCGATGTCCGCGGCCCGCTCCAGGAGTTCCAGGCAGCCGCGAGGGTTGAGGAGCGGCTCCCCGCCGAAGAGGAGGATCCTGAGCTTCTCCAGGCCGACGGCCGCCATCTGCCGCTCGGTGAAGCCGAGGATCGAGGTGATCGTCGCGGAACTGAGGCGGGTCCTGGCGATCCGGGGCGGCCGGCTGCCGCCCGCCTCGTCCTGCGCGGTGTTCTGGAAGCAGTAGCCGCAGCCCAGGTTGCAGTGGGTGCTGGTGAGCACGGTCAGGGCGTACGCCCTGACGCGGGCGGGCGTGAACATGCCGCTGTCGCGCAGCCGGTCCGCCGCCTCCGGGCGCAGGACGCCGTCGGCCGTGACGTGCCGGTCCCCGAGCCGGGCCACCCCGCCGGGCCCGAGGAACCACCAGTCACGCTCACCCCGCAGGAGGCGCGCACCGGAGGGGACGGAACTGGTGGTCATCGCCTGGCCGGGCCCCTCGGCGCGGTTGGTGGTCGTGGTCCGGCCTGCGGTCACGGCGCGGTCGGCGGTCGTGGCCCGGCCGGCGGTCGACGTCCGGCCCGTGGACATGACCGGGTCGGTGCGCCCTGCTTGGTCGGTGCGCACGGCCTGGTCGGTGGTCATCGCCTGGTCCGTGGTCATCGGGCCCCTCCTGTCGTCGCCCCCGCTGTGGAAAGCCCCCCGGCCCGGCGGCCGCTCGTGACGATCAGCGTCGCGAGCGCCGTGACCAGGGTCGCCTGGTAGGACCTCCGGAAGAAGTCCACGGGCGTCGCGTCCGCCGGAGCCCGTCGGACGACGGACCGTCCGGGGATCGCGCCGCCCGGCGCCTGCACCTCGGCGAGCATCCGGAATCCGGCCGCACCCGACGGGGTGCCCAGCGGATCCGCGCCCAGGCAGAACTGGGCGAGCAGCAGCTTGCCCACGAGGTCCCATTCGCCGAGTCCCACGCAGCGCTCCGTGAGCCGCTCCACGACGCCGAGCAGCCGCCCCCGCTCCTCCTCGGTCAGCCCGGGATCCCGCAGGCCGAAGTCACCGAGGTAGAAGACGGTGTGGGTGACCACGCACACGTCGAGATCGGGCACCGGCATCGCGGCGGCACGGGCCGGCACGCTGGTCTCGTACAGCTCGCGGTACGAGGCGAAGCAGTGCTCGGCGCCCGCGAGATCGGCGTGGTACCGGGCCTCCAGCTGGAGGTACGGCGACTTCCGGCGCGGCGCCAGGTAGCCGTCGGCCGCCAGTCGGGCCACCACGGCGCCCGGGGCGTCCCCACCGGCCCCGACCGGGGCCAGCGCCGCGTACATCAGCTCGAACTGCCGCGCGTACCGGCGGTCGAGGGTGAGGAGCTCCGGGAAGTCCGGCCGCCCCCAGGCCCGTTCGACCACGCCCGTCACCTCGGTGAGGACCGAATCGTCGGGCGCCGCGTACCCCCAGTGGCGGCGGAGCAGCGCGAGCTGGAGCAGTGCCTTGACGCGCGGGGTCACCGGCAGTTCGGCGCGGCCGGCCGGGGAGTCGAGAAATCCGGCGTGCTGACCGATCCAGTGCCGCACACCCGCGGACAGACTCGTCACGGCCTCATCGAGGCCGGCTGATCGCGTACTCATGGTCCTCCTTCGGGGTTGCGGATGCCTGGGCGACGCGCTCGACGACGTCGGCGGCGCGCGCCGGGCCGTCCGGCGCGGCCAGCCGGGCGCCGAGCGCTCGGGCGCGGCTCCGCAGGCCGTCGTCGCGCCACGCCCGCTCGATCAGCGCCGACGGGTCGGCGGACGGGGTGTTCGGGACGCGCACGGCCACACCGGCCCGTACGCACGCGCCGGTGAGCAGCGGCTGCTCGGAGCCGTTGGGAGAGAGTGCGAGGGGCCGGCCGCGCAGCAGCGCGGCCAGTACCGGAGCGGAGGTGCCGTTGGCCAGCACCGTCCCGGCCATATCGACGAGCGGGCCCATCCACGGCTTGCGGACCAGCAGGATGTCGGCGTCCGGTGCGGGCCGGGGCTCGGTGGACCTGCCCTGTTCGACCACGGCCTGGAACGGGCCGGCCGTGAACGCCTCGTTGAGCCGGGGCCACAGGCTGTTCCCCCCGAAGAAGCGGCCCAGGTGGACGTAGACGACGGGTTTCCCGGACCGCGCCACGTGGTCCGCGACCGCTTCGACCTCCGCCGGGTCCGCCTTCGGTTCCCAGGCCAGCGGGCCCACGTGCGTCACGCGCTCGGGGAGTTCCGCGCCCGGGTACTCGAGGGCCGGGTCCCCGCGCAGCAGCAGGGCGTCGCCGGGCAGGGGATCGTCCGCCCACCGGGGCGCGCGCCCCGCCAGGCCGACCTCCTCGCGTGTGGCGGTGTGGATGCGCCGGCAGTCGAGGGTTCTGCTCGCCCGGGTCCTGCCCAGGTGTGGTTCGTCGTCGCCGCCGGTCCGGTAGTCCCACAGATGGACCGAGAGCCCGACCACGACCACCGGAAGGTCCAGTGTCTCGGCGGCCAGCAGGGCGCCGTTGCAGAGCACGGAGGTGACGAGCACGTCGGCGTCGGCGTCCTTGGCGGCGCGCAGGGTAGCCCGGTACTGCGCCGGGCCGGTCTTCCCCCACCAGGTGGCGGAGAAGGCCCGTCGCCCGCCGAAGTCCTCGGCGGCCGCGAACGGAAGTCCGGCTTCCGCCGCGACGGGAGCGGCTGCGGACCGTCCGAGCACGCTGACCCGGTGGCCACGGCGCCGCAGTTCACGTCCGGCCGCGATCGTCGGGTAGAGGTAGCCGCCGTCGCTGAGCGGGCAGAGCAGGATCTTCACGACGTGCGAGCTCCCTCGGGCGATGGCGGGCGGGGTGGTCGGTGGACCGGGTGGACGGCCGGGAGCCGGGTCGACGGCCCGGGGCCGGTGCGCGGCCAGGGACCGGTGCGCGGCCGGGGACCGGGCGGTCGGTCAGGGTCGAATGGACGGCCGGTCGGTGAGGGGCCGGGTGCATGGCCGGGGTGCGGCCGGCCGGTCGGGGTCCGGGCGGGTGGACGGCCGTGGGGCGCCCGGGGTCGCCCAGCCGCGCGGCACGGGGTCGGCCGGAGGGCCGGGCGGCCTGATGAGCGCCGAAGTGGGCCGCGGGCCCCCCGGCTCCTGGCAGGATCTGCCAGGAAGCCGAGTGGCCCGCGCGGTGCTTCAGACCTCGACGACCTCGGTCAGGAGAGGTCGCTGGAGTTGTTGACGATGCAGCCGGCCTCGGCCTCCTCGTCCTCGCTGTGGGCGACGACCTCGATGTCCTCGTCCTCGATCGGCTTCGGGTTCGTGTTCTCGGGCATGTTCGTCCTCCTTGGTCGGCGGCGTCGCTGCGCCGGCTGGGAATGAACGTACGGATGCCCGGTATGGGAACGCCTGGTCGTCGGTTGGAGGCCGGTATGGGGCGTCGACGGGAGCGCGGAACAGCGCGGGAACCCGGCCGGGCGCCCCGTCGCCCGCCCCGCTCGCCCGCCCGGCCCGCCGGGACCGGCCCTCCGTGCCCACCCTGACCTGGCACTTAACCGATTACCAGGTGTTCCCGAACCGGAAGTGTGGCGCCCCGCGCCACGATCCGGGCGACGCCCTGCGCAAGGGAATCCGGGCGACGCCCCGCGTACGGAGGAGGAGACGTGGACCTGGCGGAGCTGATCGGCCTGCGGCCGGTGCCCTGCGGCGGCCTCCTGGTGGCACTCACCCGCCGCTGCCCCCTGAGCTGCGCCCACTGCTCCACCGACTCCTCCCTCTCGGTGTCCGAACGGCCCGACCCCGAGCAACTACTGCGTTTCGTCGGTTCGTTCGGGACGGAGGACCGCCCGGAGGTGGTCATGCTCACCGGAGGCGAACCGCTGCTGCTGCCGGAGCTGGTCGTCCGCCTGGCGGGACGCGCGCGCGAGGCGGGTTCCCGGACGGCACTGCTCAGCGGGATGTTCTTCGCCCGTGACGGGCACGTCCCGGACCGGATCATGCGGGCGATCACGGCCCTCGACCACTTCTCGGCGAGCCTGGACGTCCACCACGAGCGCGAGGTCCCGCGCGCGGACGTGCTCCGCGTCCTGCGGTCCGTCCTCGACGCCGGGACCCCCGTCAGCGTCCACCTCACCGGAACCGGCCCCGACGACCCGTACCTGGCGGAAGCGGTCGCGGACATCCGCCGCGTCTTCGCCGACCGGGTGCCTCTGCTGGTCAACGAGGTCCGCCCGCTCGGCCGCGCCGCCGGCCTCGTCCGCACGACACCGCCCGGACCCGGCGGCTCCGTGACGGCGCCGTGCGCCCTCGCCGCCTGGCCGGTCGTCGCCTTCGACGGGACCGTCGCGGCCTGCTGCAACCAGTGGACGGTGGACCGGCGCCCCGTGCCCCCGCACCTGCGGCTCGGCCACATCGCCGAGGACGACTGGCCGGCCGTACGCGCCCGTTCCCTCGGCTCACCGGTGCTGCGGATGCTGCGGACGGTCGGCCCCCAGCGGCTGCACACCCGGTACGCGACCTCGCCCGCCCCGGCCGGCTACTGCCGCAGCTGTCACGGGCTCGCCGACCGCCCGGAGGTCCTCGCGGGCGCGGCCCGCGACGCCGCCGGCCGGGTCGGCGAGGTGCTCGACCGGCTCAACACCCAGCAGCAACTGGCCGCAGGACCCACCGCCCTGGTACGCCGCCTCGGCTGCGCCCGCTACGCCCACCTGGTCGAGTCGCCGCCCGCGCGGGAGCGGAGCAGCCGATGACCACGTGGAGCCGCGGACGCGTACGCGGAGCCGCCGGTCGACGCGTGCGGCACCCGATGACGACCTGGAGCCGCGGACGCGTACCGCACCTCATGACCACGTGGAGCCGCCGATGAACACCACCGCGTCCCTCGCGCTCAGGACCACACTGACGCCCACCGCGCCCGTGCTGCGGGCCGCGATCGCGTCCCTGTGGCGACCGGACGGGCTGCGACAGCGCTATCCGCGCTACCTGGCCGCCATGCATCCGCTCGTACGGGCCTCGGTGCCGCTCCTCCAGCGCGCCGCCGCCCGGTGCGCCGAGCTGGACGACCCGGCCGCGCCCCTGCTCGCGGCGTACTGCGACCGCCACGCCGAGGAGGAGCGCGGTCACGATCTCTGGCTGCTCCAGGACCTTGCCGCCACCGGTGCCGAACCGGACGCCGTGGCCCACCCCGTCGCCGTCGAACTCGCCGGCGCGCAGTACTACCGGATCGAGCACGAGCACCCCGTCGCCCTGCTCGGATACATCGCGGTCCTGGAGGGCAACGCGCCCGGACCGCGGCTCGCCGACCGCCTCGCCGCGACCACCGGGTTCCCCGACGCGGCCTTCCGCACCCTCAGGGAGCACGCGGAGCTCGACGGAGGCCACCTCGACGACCTCTACCGCGTACTGGACGCACTCGCGCCGACCCCGGCCCGGCGGACCGCCGTCTCCGTCAGCGCGCTGCACACCACCCATCTGCTCACCCGGCTCTTCCTCTCCCTCGCCACGGCCCCCGGAGGACACCCGTGACCGACGCCGACACGCCGTACGACGCCGACTCCGCCTCCTCCGGACCGCCGTCCTCCGGTCCCCTCTCCGAACCCACCGTGGAGGCGCTCGCCGCCGCGGGCTTCGACGTCGACGCCCTCAGCGACGAACAGCACGAGGTGCTGCGCGCGCTCACCCGTGAGGAACTGGCCCTGCTCGTCGACATCAGAGGACGACTCGACGCGGCCGCGCCCGAGGTACAGGCCCATGCAGACGTGGCGGGCGGCGCCCTGTTCTGAGCCCGGCAGCCCCGCAGCCCCGCCGTCCACCGGAGGAACCCATGCCCTGCCCCTCGTGCCGGAGCGCACTGCCGCCCGGCGCCCGGTTCTGCCCCTCGTGCGGCAGTCCGAGCACCCCCGGGCCGGCCATGGCCAAACCGACCGGCCGCAAGGTCGTGACCGTCCTCTTCTGTGACCTGGTCGGCTCCACGGCCCTCTCCGGAACGTTGGACGCGGAGACCCTGCGCTCGGTGACGCTCCGCTGGTTCGACCTCATGCGGCTGCGGATCGAGGACCAGGGCGGCACCGTGGAGAAGTTCATCGGCGACGCAGTGATGGCCGTCTTCGGCGTGCCGACGGTACGGGAGGACGACGCCCGCCGGGCGCTCGCGGCGGCCCTCGCCATGCGCGAGGCGCTCGCCGGGCTCAACGCCAGGCTGGAGCAGGCCGTCGGCGTACGCCTGGAGATGCGCATCGGCGTCAACACCGGTCAGGTGGTGACGGGTTCGGCGACCCTGCGGCAGGCGATGGTCTCCGGGGAAGCGGTCAACGTCGCCGCTCGCCTGGAGCAGAACGCCGCCGCGGGGGAGATCCTCATCGGATCCGACACCCTGGCGGCGGCCGGACCGGGCGTCCGGACGGCGGACAGGGGCCCGCTGCTGCTCAAGGGCAAGAGCGACCGTGTCCACGCGCACCTCCTGCTCGGGGCGGACGAGGAGGAGGACCCGGAGAGGCTGCGACGCTTCGACCTGGGCTTCGTGGGCCGGACCCACGAACTGGCCGTACTGGAAAGGGCGTTGGCCCGGGTGGTAGGGGAGCGCCGGGCCGGCCGCCTGGTGGTCGGAGGCGAGGCGGGCCAGGGCAAGACGAGGCTCGTACGCGAGTGGATCCACCGGACCGCGGCGACGAAGCCACCGAGGGTGACGGGGACGAGGGCGAAGGCGCCTATCGTGGCGGGGCCGAGGGCGAAGGCGCCCATGGTGACGGCGACGAGCGCCATGGCCGCGGCCGCGGCTGCCCGCCCGCGTCACGGAGTAGGACGCTGCCGGGCACGTGGCGAACAGCCCAGCCTCGGACCGCTCGCCGACGCCGTGGCCGACCTGCTGAAAACCTGCGGCAGGCCCGCACCCTCGCCCGAACTGGACCTCCTCGACGGGGGACTGCTCCTGGACGGGACGCCCACACCCTCACCCGCGGACACCTGCGCGGCGCTCGCCAAGGTCCTCGCCGAGCTGTCCGCGACGGAGCCCGTCGTGCTGGTGATCGACGACTGCCACTGGGCCGCGCAACCGCTCTTCGACACCCTGGAACGGCTGCTGCGGGCACTCACCGACGCCGCCGTCCTCATCGTCCTCCTCACCCGACCGCACCTGTTCGACACCCGGCCCGAACTGGCCCAGGACGCCGTGCCGCTCGGTGGACTCTCCGACGCGGAGGCCCAGCTCCTGGCCGCCGAGCTCACCGGGGGAGTGGCGGGCGGAGAGCCGCTCGGACCACGGGTCCTGGCACGGGTGGGCGGGAATCCACTGCACCTGGAGCAGTTGCTGCTCGCGGGGAACCAGGTGGAGGCGGACGGTGTTCCGCTCCAGCTCCAGGCCCTGATCGGCGCGCGGATCGACGCGCTCGACCCGCCGGAACACCGGGCCCTCGGAGTGGCGTCCGTCCTGGGCGGCGACTTCACCGCCGACGAACTGACCGCGCTCGCCGCACATGCGGCGGAGGCGTGGACGGGCTCCGAGGTCCGGTCCACCCTGCACCGGCTGGTCCTGCACCGCCTGATCCGGCCGGACGGAGAGGCGTTCCGCTTCGCCGGAGGGCTCATCCAGGAGGTCGTCTACGCCAGCCAGTCCAAGATGGACCGGGCCGACCGGCACGAACGGGCGGCCCGCCTCGACTCGGTCCGTGAACGGGGCGGAGCGGCGGTCGGCGCCCATCTGGACCACGCCTACCGCTACCGGGTCGAGCTGGGCGCCCAGGACCCCCACACCGACGGACTGCGCCGCCGCGCCGCCGACGCGCTGGCCGAGGCCGGACGGCTGGCGCTCGCCCACGCCGACCCGGTGTGGGCCGCCGACCTCCTGTCGAGAGCCACGGCCCGGTACGCGCCCGGCGAGCCGGGCGGCACGGCGACCCGACGACGTCTCGGTCAGACACTCCTCGACCTGGGCCGCGGCGCGGAAGGCAGAGCCCTGCTGGAAGCCCTACTGGCGGAACTCACCCCGAGCACGCCGCCGGCCGGGGCCCCGACGGCCCCGCCCGGCAACGCGCTCACCGGCGCGGAGGGCGCCCGCCCCGACGACACATCGGCGGCCCGCTCCGCCACCCCCCACGGGCCCCTGCCCGACGGCTCGCCCCCCGGCGCCCCCGGCGGTGCGGCGGTGTCCGAGGCCGTCGTGGAGACCGCCCACGCCCGTCTCGCCCTGGCCTCCGTCGGCCCGTCCGCCGGCAGGGGCGAGACCCCCGCCGAAGCCGCGGGCGCCACCCTTCCGGTCTTCGCCGCGGCCGGCGACGACCTCGGCCAGGCCAAGGCCTGCCTGAGGCTCGCCCAGGGCGCCCAGGAACAGGGCCGGCACCGGAAGGCGGAACGGCTGCTCGCCCGCGCGCTCGACCACGCCGTACGCGCGGACGCGGAGCCGGAGCGGGCCGCCGCCCTCGGCGCGACGGGCGTCTCGCTGTGGCGCGGCCCCCAACCCGTCGCGGACGCCGTCGCCCGCTGCCGCGAACTCCTCACCGACCAGGGGGCCGGACGCCGGGCCGTACGACTGACGCTCAACTGTCCCCTGGCCGTACTCCTCGCCCTTCACGACGACCGTGACGGGGCCCTGGCCTGCCTCGCGGAGGCGGAGCAACTCGCGAAACGGCTCGGGTACGCCGAGGCCGACGCGTTCCTGCCGATCTTCGCCGCGACCGTGGCCGACCTGGCCGGCCGCCCGGACCAGGCGCTCCTGAGTCTGGAGCGGGCGGCCGCCTCGGCACGGGAACTGGGCGCCACGGCCCTGCTGCGCAGTGCCCTCCTTGACACCGCCCGCATCCGGCTGGACCTCGGGGACTGGCGTACCGCCGACGCCGCCCTCGCCGAACTGGAGGGCACGCGGGCCGAAGCGGCCCGGCCGCGCGCCGAGGCGGCCGACCTCGACGGTCTGCGTGCCCGGATCGCCGCGGCACGGGGGCAGTCCACGGCCGCCACCCGCCTGGCCGCCCGAGCGCTCGCCACCGCCGCCCGTACCGACTCGCCCATCGTGCGAGGCCTCGCCGCCCTTGACCTCGCCCGTACGGAGCTCGTGCTCGGACACCCGGCCGAGGCCTCCGATGCGGCGACACGCGCCCGCGCGTACTTCGCGGCGAAGGGCCACCTCCCCGCCGTACGCCAGGCGGAGGCCGTGACCAAGGCGGTGTCCGGCACACGCCGCCCCACGACCGGCCCCGAGCCGTGCCCCGCCCACCGTCCCGCGAACGGCTCGAAGTCCGGCCCCGCACGCCGCCCCCCGTCCGGCCCGGAGCCCGGCCCCGCACGCCGCCCCCCGTCCGGCCCGGAGTCCGGCCCCGCACGCCGTCCCGCGACCGGCCCGGAGTCCGGCCCCGAGCCCTGCCTCGAATCCGGGTCCGAACCCGGCCCGACCCCCGGACCTGAGGCCGTGACCGAGCCACGCCCCCAGCCCGCCCCCCGGCCCGGCCCTGGACCCGAACATGGTCCTGGGCCTGGACCCGAACCTCGCTCCGGACCCGGATCCGCCACCGAATCCGCCACCGAATCCGGTCCGTGGCCGGTCCTCGGACCCGAATCCGCCACCGGATCCGGCCCGTGGCCGGGCCTCGGACCCCGATCCGTAGCCGCCTCCGGGTCGACCGCCGCCACCGCCGCCCTCCCCGCACCGGGCGATGCCACCGTCCGCGCCTCTGGCGAGACCGCCAGCCCCGCCCCCGGCGAGACCGCCAGCCCCGCCCCCGGCCAGACCGCCCGCCCCGCCCCCGGCGAGACCGCCAACCCCGCCCCCGGCCAGACCGCCCGCCCCGCCCCGGGCGAAACCGTCCCCCGCGCAACCTCCCGCCCCGCCCCCCACAAGGCCCCCCGATGACGACCGGTCGGCGGTCGGCGGCCGGGCTCACCTGGGGGTTGCGGGGGCGGGGGCCCGCGGATGTGCCCGTGGAGGCCGACGGGCCGCCGGACCCGGACGGGGGCGGCCCCGGGCTCCTCGGGGGTACGGGCCGTGGCGTACGCGTCTGCGTCGTCGACTCGGGGGTCGAGCGGGACCACCCCATGGTCGGCCGGGTCGACGGGTCGTGGCGCGTCTTCAAGGACGACGACGGCGTCCACGTCGAGGAGACGGACGAGGGCGACACCTGTGGTCACGGCACCGCCTGCGCCGGGATCATCCGGCGTACCGCGCCGGACTGCGAGCTGACCAGCGTCCGCGTACTGGGAGAACGTTTCTCCGGCAGCGGTGACGTCCTGCTCGAAGGCATCCGGTGGGCCGTGCGGCAGCGCTTCGACGTGGTGAACCTCAGCCTGTCCACCAGCAGCGACCGCTTCGTGGAGGAGCTGCGCCGCCTCGCCGACGAGGCGTACTTCCAGCAGACGGTGATCGTCGCCTCGGCGCACAACACCCATGTGGAGAGCTTCCCGTGGCGCTTCTCCTCGGTGATCTCGGTGGGCAGCCACCAGGAGGACGACCCGGACCTCCACCTCTACAACCCGGAGCCGCCGGTGGAGTTCTTCGCCCCGGGCCAGCGGGTCCGGGTGGCGTGGCTCGGCGGCACGTCGATCCGCAGCTCCGGGAACAGCTTCGCCACACCGTTCATCACGGGGCTGTGCGCGCGGATCCTGTCGAGTCACCCCCGGTTGACGCCGTTCCAGTTGAAGAACGCCCTGTATCTGTCCGCGGCCAACGTCCGTGTCCACGGACGCCGGTAACGACCGGCGTCGGAAGGGAACCCAGATGGCTCAGACGATCACTCCCGTAGCCTCCGCGGCACGCCAGCCCGATCCGGCCATGGAGGAGCTGCTCCAGTCGGTGGTGGACACCGCACGCGCCCTCTTCGGCGCCCAGGCGAGTTCGATCCTGCTCCTGGAGGCCGCGGCGGACGAGCTCGTCTTCGAGGCCGT
Organism: Streptomyces sp. NPDC058671; assembly: GCF_042716475.1. Taxonomy (NCBI): domain Bacteria; kingdom Bacillati; phylum Actinomycetota; class Actinomycetes; order Kitasatosporales; family Streptomycetaceae; genus Streptomyces; species Streptomyces sp. NPDC058671. Next base: position 25,882 of record NZ_JBHXSA010000012.1, read on the forward strand.
CTCCGGGCAGGGCCAGGACTTCCTGGTCGGCCGGCGTTTTCCGGCGGGCCGGGGGATCGCCGGATGGGTCGCCGCGTCGGGGGAGCCGATGGTGGTCGACGACCTGCGCGGGGGCGCGCCCTTCGACCGGGACATAGCCGAGTCCACCGGCTACGTGCCGAACGCGCTGATGGCCGCCCCCCTGATCCACGGGAACCGGGTTCTCGGGGTTCTGGAGGTGCTCGACCCGTCCCCCCAGGCCCGGTCCAGCCTGACGGAGCTCGACCTGCTGTGTCTCTTCGCCCGCCAGGCGGCGGTCGCCCTGAACGTCCTCCTGACGCACACCCCACGCCTTCCGGCCCCGCTCCCGGCCCCGGACCCGGCCGGCGACCCCTCCCGCACCGAACTCCTCCGCCTCCTGTCGGAAGCCCGCCGCCTCCTCGGCGACTGACCGACCGGCCCACCCCGGGGGTGTTAGCGCCCCCCGGGAGGGCGCCCCACGTCCCCGGAGTCGCACCATCCCTCGGGCGTCACACGCCCCCTGCCGTCCCGCCCCCCCCGGCCGTCACTCCACCCGGATCGCCAGGACACACGCGTCGTCCTCGTGCCCCGCGATCTCCGCGTCCGCGAGCAGCGCGTCGATCACCTGCCGGGGGGCCGCGGGGGACGACGCCTCGACCGCGGCGGCCAGCCGGTCGATGCCCACGGTCACGTCCTCGCCACGCCGTTCGACCATGCCGTCGGTGTAGAGCACCAGCATGTCGCCCGGCAGCAGCGGGGTCGACGAGGTCTCGTACGCGTACCCCGGCAGCGCTCCGAGGAGCGGACCGCGCTGTTCCGTCGCCAGCACCTCGGCACGTCCGTCGCGCAGCAGCAGCGGCGCGGGGTGGCCGGCGTCGGCCCAGTGCAGGACCTTGTCCTCGTCGAGGTGGCCGGCCACCATCGTGGCGGTGTGCCCGGTGGGATCGCTGCACACCAGGTCGTTCATCCAGGTGGTGATCTCCCCGGCCGACGATCCCGTCTGGGCCAGGCCGGCCAGCGCGTGCCGCTGCTGGGCCATCCGCGCGACGGCGTCCAGACCGTGCCCCGACGCGTCGCCGATCGCCACCAGCACCCGGCCGTCGGAAAGGAGCCGGCACTTGTACCAGTCGCCGCCCACCGCCGCGTCGGGCTCGACCGGCCGGTAGGAGGCGGCCACCGTCAGCCCGACCGCCGCGAGGGCCTCCGAGTGCGTGGGAAGGATCGCCTCCCGCAGCGCGTCCGCGACCTTGCGTTCCGCCTCCGTCATGCGCCGCAGCCGGTCCGACTCCCGCTCCGTCTCGGCGAGGCGCCGACGGCTGCGGATCTGCGGGGTGAGGTCGCGGGCCACCAGGTTGACGGCCCAGGTCCGGCCGTCCGTCCCGGTGACGGGCCGCCCGAGGAGGTCGAGCGTACGGACCTCGCCGAGGACCAGGAAACGGATCCGGGTCCATGCGGGCTCCTCGCCCGCCAGCACGGAGGTGAGGAACTCGGAGAACGCCGTGAGATCGTCCGGCAGCAGTGCGTCGCACAGCTGGTCCAGGGTCCACGGCATGCGCACGTCGGCGTGGAAGATCCGGCTCAGCCCCTCCGACCAGGTCACCTTTCCGGAGAGCAGGTCCCAGTTCCCCCACCCCATCGACGCGAGGAACTGGGCGTCGATGGTGAGGAGCTCCGCCTGGGTCTGCACGGGCCGCCACGTCGCCAGCACCTGCTCCCCGCACCGGGCGGCGGAGTACAGCAGGGGAGTGCGGTGGATCCGGCCGAGCCGCTGCTCGGTGTAGTCCACCACCAGGCCGGCCAGGGGCTTTCCGGTGTCCACCACGTCCGCGAGGGCGGAGAGCAGACCGGAGTGCGCCGCGCCGGGCCGCGCCTCCAGGAACCGCTGGCCGACCTGGTGGTCCGGCGGCTCCAGCCAGTCCGCCGACCTGACGCGGTTGCCCGCCACGATCCTGAAGTCCAGGACGGCCGCCGCGTCGCCCCACACCGGTTCGAGGAGCACGGCGGAGACCGGGATCGCGGCGAGCACCGAGCAGACTCCGCTGCCGCCGGGCTCGTGGGTGCCACACAGGCACCGGGCGGCCCCGTCCGTCTCCGCGGAGGGCGGCAGCACCGCCAGGGACTGCAACGGCGACGTCATGTCCGCACCGGCCGTCGGGGCCACCGCGCGTTCCGTGTGCCGGCGAACCGTCGCCCGCAGCGACGTGACCTCACGGCCGATCATGCCCTTGAGGGCGTCGACGCTGTCGGGCAGGGGAAAGCTCATCGATCGCCTCCGGGCACCACATGACGTACCGCTCGCCTCCGGGCACCGGCGGTGCGCCGCCCGGTTCCGCTGACCACTCGACCGACGGCGGTGGCGGTACGGACGCCGGCGCACCTGCCGCCACGGGGCGGCTGCCCTCCGCGCGTGGCTTCATGCGCGGCGCGGCGCGGGCATCCGGGTGACCGTCGAGGCCGGGGCGAGGGAGCGGTCGCGGGCAGACCGGGAGCCATACTGGAGGTGTGCCACGGTCTCCGTCCTACGTCCTCGCCCTGCGGGAGCGAGCCGGTGAGTCCCTGCTCCACCGGGTCGCGGGCCCCGAGGCGCACCGGAAACGCGCGCGCATCCACGGCACGCCGGGCCCGCGCTGGTTCGGCCCCGACCGTCCCGTCCGCACCGTGCACGGGGACGCGTCGATGTACATCGGCGGCCTCGCCGCCCTGCTGCTCCAGTCGCTGCACCCGACCGCGATGGCGGCCGTCGCGGCCCACTCGGGCTTCCAGGGCGACCCGTGGGGGCGCCTCCAGCGGACCAGCACGTTCCTCGCCGTCACGACGTTCGGGACCAGCGAGGACGCGGAAGCGGCGGTGACACGCGTGCGCGAGGTGCACGACCGGATCCGGGGAACGACGCCCGAGGGCGTGCCGTACCGCGCCTCCGACCCGCATCTCCTCGGCTGGGTGCACGTCGCCGAGACGGCGTGCTTCCTCCAGGCCCACCAACGGTACGGACGGGCTCCGCTCGACCCGGCCGGGGCGGACGGCTACGTGGCCGACATGGCCGAGGTGGCGCGGCGTCTGGGTGCGGAGCGCCCGCCCGGGACCCGCGCCGGCCTCTCGGCGCGCCTGGCCGAGTACCGGCCGGAGCTGCGGGCCACACCCGCGTCCCGGTCGGCGGCCCGTTTCCTGCTCTCGGAACCGCCGCTGCCGGCGGTCGCCAGGCTTCCCTACGCGTTCCTCGCGGCCGCGGCGGTCGAGCTGCTGCCCGCCTGGGCGAGGACGTTCCTCGACCCGCCGGCCGCCACCCGGCTGATGCTGCCGCTGGCCCGTCCGGGGGGCCGTGCGATCACCGGCGGCCTCCGCTGGGTGATGACGGCCCCTCCGCCGCCACCGGCGTGATCGCCGTACGGGGGCGGGCGTCGTACGGCGAGTAGAGTTGCCGGGGGTGAGAGCGGCGTGCCGTCGCCTTCCCGCTGACGTGTCGGGGTCGAGGGCGCCCCCGGCGAAGATCCGTTTCCGGCGGGAGTGAGCGGGACGGAAGCGTGCGCGAGCCGCCGACGCCCACCGAATCCGTCCGTCCGCTGTGACGCCCGTGCTGCCGGGCCTCGTCCCGCCCCGCCCCGAGCCCGACAGGTTTCCCTCCTTTGTCCCCTGCTGCTTCCGCTCTGTCCCCGGCCGCGTACCTGCGTCGTCCGAAGCCCGACTGGCTGCGTGATCCGAAGGTGTGGCGCACCGAGGTGCTGGCCGGTCTCGTCGTCGCGCTGGCGCTGATCCCCGAGGCGATCTCGTTCTCGATCATCGCCGGTGTCGACCCGGCGATCGGCCTGTTCACCTCCTTCACGATGGCCGTCGTCCTCTCGGTCGTCGGCGGCCGGCGGGCGATGATCTCGGCCGCCACCGGCGCCGTCGCGCTCGTCATCGCGCCGCTGAACCGCGAACACGGCCTGGGCTACCTGATCGCCGCCGTCATCCTGGCCGGTGTCTGCCAGGTGATCCTGGGCGCGCTGGGAGTCGCGAAGCTGATGCGGTTCATTCCGCGCTCGGTGATGGTCGGCTTCGTCAACTCGCTCGCCATCCTGATGTTCATGGCCCAGGTCCCGGAGATGCGGAACGTGCCGTGGGCCGTGTACCCGCTGGTCGTCGGCGGTCTGGCCCTCATGGTGTTCTTCCCGAGGGTCACCACGGTGGTCCCCGCGCCCCTGGTCTCCATCGTCATCCTCACCGCCATCACCGTCGGCGCGGCCATCGCCGTCCCGACCGTGGGCGACAAGGGCGACCTGCCGTCCTCGCTTCCCGTGCCGGGGCTCCCGGACGTGCCCTTCACGCTCGACACCCTGACGACCATCGCCCCGTACGCCTTCGCCATGGCGCTCGTCGGCCTGATGGAGTCGCTGATGACCGCCAAGCTCGTCGACGACATCACCGACACCCGCTCGAACAAGACCCGCGAGTCCATCGGCCAGGGCGTCGCGAACATCGTCACCGGCTTCTTCGGCGGCATGGGCGGCTGCGCCATGATCGGCCAGACGATGATCAACGTGAAGGTCTCCGGCGCCCGCACCCGGCTGTCGACGTTCCTCGCGGGCGCGTTCCTCATGGTGCTGTGCGTCGTCTTCGGCCCGCTCGTCTCCGACATCCCGATGGCAGCACTGGTCGCCGTCATGATCATGGTGACGTTCGCGACCTTCGACTGGCACTCCGTCGCCCCGAAGACGCTCCGGCGGATGCCCGCAGGGGAGATCGCCGTGATGGTGATCACCGTCGTCTGCGTCGTGGTCACCCACAACCTGGCCGTCGGTGTCGTCGTCGGCTCGGTCACCGCCATGGTCATCTTCGCCAAGCGTGTGGCCCACCTCGCCGAGGTCACCCCCGTGACCGCCCCCGACGGCGCCACCGTCGTCTACCGGGTCACCGGAGAGCTGTTCTTCGCCTCGTCCGACGACATCGTCGGGCAGTTCGACTACGCGGGCGACCCGGACAAGGTCGTCATCGACCTGAGCGCTGCGCACATCTGGGACGCCTCCTCCGTCGCCGCCCTCGACGCCATCGAGAACAAGTACGCCCAGCGGGGCAAGACCGTCGAGATCACCGGCCTCGACCGCCTCAGCTCCGACCTCCACGCCAGGCTCACCGGCGAACTCGCGGGCCACTGAGACCGGTCACCGAAGCGCCTTGACCGGCCTTCGCCCCGACCCGGCCGCCCGAGTGGTCCCCCCGTCCTCGAAGGAGGACGCTGGAATGAAGGGCGTCCGGGTGTCGAGGGCGTACCGACGACGCGCCTGCCCGGTCGCGAAAGGCCGCGCCATGCGCATGCTGCTGAAAGTTCAGATGGACACACAGGCCTCCAACGAGGCCATCAGGCAGGGCACCCTGCAGAAGACGATGGAGAGCGCGCTGAGCGAACTCCACCCCGAGGCCGCCTACTTCGGCACCGAGAGCGGCTGCCGGACGGCGTATCTCTTCTTCGACATGACCGACCCCTCCCAGATGCCGAAGTTCTCCGAACCCTTCTTCATGGAGCTCGGCGCCAGGATCACGTACTCACCGGTCATGAACCGGGAGGACCTGGGCAAGGGCCTCGACGCCATCGGCCGGTAGGTGAGGAGGACGTCCGACCGCGCCGAACGCGGTCACCCGACGCCCGACCGGGCGGAGCGTCAGTGCCCTTCCCGTACGGCGACGGCCGCCGCGAAGGAGGGCGCGACCGGAACGTCGGTCAGTGACCACCCCGGCACCGTCGCCGGTTCGGGGCCCGTGCCGACGTACGTCCGTGGCAGCCCTCCGGCGAGTCCTGCGCCCGTGCCCTTCAGGTACGCCTCCTTGCGCGCCCAGCACCGGGCGAACGCGGCGGCCCGGCCGTCCGCGGGCAGCCGGGCGAACTCCTCCCGCTCCCTCGGGTGCAGGCTGACCGCGACGAGGTCCGACGTCCCGGCCTCCGGGTACGCCTCGACGTCCACCCCCACCGGTCTCCCGGCGACCCCGACGAGGACCAGGTCCCGGCTGTGCGAGAGGGAGAAGTGGACGCCTCCGCCCCGCACGGCCGGCCGGCCGTGCGGCCCGCCGCACAGCGGACAGTCCTCCCTGACGAACGCGACCTCGCCCGGCGGCACGTCCAGGTAGCGCCCGAGCAGACGCCGCACACCGCCGTGCGCGGCGAGGTACCGCGCCCGGTCGCCCTCCCGCTTCAGCGCCTTCCACCGCTGCCGCTCCTCGGCGTCGAGGAGGCCGTACGCCTCGGGGTCCGCCGCCACCCGCAGCAGCCAGAGCGCCACCGTCCCGTCCGCGAGGGGCGCCACGGGTCCCGGCGCGGCACCGGCTCGCCACACCCGCACAGGGGTGATCTCCATGGTCATGCGGTCATTCTGCACGGGTCCGCCCGGTGGGACGGGGAGAGGGCGGGGCCCGAACCCCTCGCGTGTTACCGGCCGGTAGGGCATTCTTGCGGTCAACCATCCACACGGCCGGGGGCTGAGGCAGCGGTGACGACTTTCGAGGAACGGGCGACGGTGCACGCCTACCGGGACGACGCGCTGGGGGAGTACGACGCCGTCGGTCTCGCCGACGCCATCCGGCGGGGTGAGGTCGGCGCGGCGGAGGCGGCCCGGGACGCGGCCGAGCGGGTACGGGCGGTCGAGGCGCGGCTCCGCGCCGTCCAGGTCCACATCGACCCTCCCGCGCGGGAGGCGGGCGCGGGAGGCGGTGCGTTCGCGGGTGTGCCGACGTTCGTCAAGGACAACACCGACTACCTGGGCCTGCCCACCGGCCACGGCAGCGCCGCCTTCACGCCGAGGGTCGCCCGGCGGCACGCGCCCTTCACCCGGCAGTTCCTGAGCAGCGGAGTCACCGTCCTGGGCAAGACCCGGCTGCCCGAGTTCGGATTCAGCCCCGCCACGGAGTACGACGGCGCGGAACCGGTGCGCAACCCCTGGAACACGGGCTACTCGGCGGGTGGTTCGTCCGGCGGCAGCGCGGCGCTCGTCGCCGCGGGGGCGGTGCCGATCGCCCACGCCAACGACGGGGGCGGTTCGATCCGCATTCCGGCCGCCTGCTGCGGACTCGTCGGCCTCAAGCCGACCCGGGGCCGGGTCGTGACGAACGCCCAGAGCCGGCAGCTCCCCCTCGACATCGTCTCCGACGGCATCGTGAGCCGTTCCGTGCGGGACACCGCCGCGTTCCTCGCCGCCGCCGAGGCGCACTGGCGCAACCCCCGGCTCCCGCCCGTGGGCCTGGTCGAGGGCCCCTCCGGGCGAAGGCTGCGCATCGGGTTCCTGCTCGACTCGCCGAACGGCGTCCCCGCCGACCCCGCCACCAGGGCGGCCGTGAGGGAGACGGCCACCACGCTCGAACGGCTCGGGCACACCGTGGAACCGGTGGAACTGACCCTCGACCCCCGCTTCACCGAGGACTTCCTCAGCTACTGGGGGATGCTGTCGTTCCTCCTCGGTGTCACCGGCCGGTCCCTCGGCGCGGACTTCGACCGGCGCCGGATGGACGGACTCAGCCGCGGACTGCGCGAGGACTACCTGCGGGGCTGGCGGCGCACCCCGGGCGTGCTGCGGCGCCTGAAGCGCACGAGGGAGGCGTACGCGGCGGCGTTCCGGGGACTCGACCTGGTCCTCACACCCGTACTGGCCCACACCACACCGGAGATCGGTCACCTCAGCCCGACGGTCCCCTACCGGACCCTGATCGACCGGATCCTCGCGTACGTCGCCTTCACCCCGGTCAACAACGTCGTCGGTACACCGTCGATCTCGGTGCCCGCCGCGAGCGCCACGGAGGAGGGACTGCCCGTCGGCGTCATGTTCTCGGGCCGGCCGGGCAGCGAACGGACGCTGCTGGAGGTCGCGTTCGCATTGGAGGCGGACCGCCCGTTCCGGCGCGTCCAGGATCGCTGACCCGGGGCACCCGAGGGGCGGCCGCTCGCGTCGGCGGCCGTCTCAGCCGTCGCCGCCGAGGGCGCGCTCGAGGCCGGCCTTGTTCATCTTCGAGCGGCCGTCGATGTTGCGCCGCTTCGCCTCTTCGTAGAGCTGGTCGTACGTGCGCCCCGCGGCGCCGCTGTGGGAGCGCCGGCCCCCGCGCTCGCCGGAGGACATGTCCTCCCGGGACAGCTTGCTCGATGTCTTGGACTCGCCATGCCGGGCCCGTCCCTTGTTCACCGTGCGGGCGGCGATCTCCTTGGCGCGCTCAGGGCTCTCGCCGCGGTCCTCCGCGCTCTCCTTGATGTGCTCGTACTGCCGCTCCCGCTTGGGGCTGGATCCACGAGGCATGGTCCTTCTCCTTCCGGCGCGTCCGGCGGGGGTCGCCGTGCGGCTACCCCGCGCCGCGTCCGTCACTCGTCGGCGTGGGAACCGTGCCGGCGCCGGGCCCACAGGGGCAGGGCGAACCAGCACAGCAGGTACCACGCGAGGACGGGTCCCACCAGATAGGCGACGAGGGAGTCGTCGGTGGCCACGCGCAGGATGAGGAAGAGCGCGGCGGTGAGGGTGGCGAGCAGGAGCAGGATCCCGGTCATGACGAGCCGGGACGCCCAGGCGACCGCCTGGGGCTTGAGCCGGCGTCCGGAGACGAGACGGTGGAAGGAGACCGGGCCGATGAGCGCGCCCGTGGCCAGCGAGCCCAGGATCACCGTCACGATGTAGATCGTCTTGTCGGTGGAGCCGAGGTCCGCGAACCGGGGGGTGAAGACGACGGTCAGCAGAAAACCGAGGAGAATCTGCACACCCGTCTGCGCGACCCGTATCTCCTGCAGGACGTCCTGCCACTGCCGGTCCGCGCGTTCGTCCGTGGTCTCGTCACGGCCCCGCCCGTTGTCACGCTCAGTCATCCCACTCACCCTCCGGTCCAGCGGCCGTCGTCACCCGAATGGCCGTACGCCGCGTCTGCCCCCGACCGCCTTGCCGCATCCATACCGCAAAGATCTTCGTGTCATCGCACGAATACGGTCCCGCCCCTCGTACGAGGGGAAGAGGGAGTGCGACGCGCGGGTCGGGGCAGGGGCCCCGTGAAGGGACGACCGGCCGGGCGGAACGAGAGACCGGGAGGGCAGATCAGTGACCTCAGGGCAGCACACGCCGGACAGCGTCCGCTCCTGGATTCCGCGTGACGCCGCCGGTGCGCGGGCCCAGGTCGCGGAGGCCTTCGCACGGGCCGTGGCCGGCACGGGAAGCCCGCCGTCCCCGACCGCCCTGGGCGACGCCCTCCTCGTGACGTCCGAGCTGGTGAGCAACGCGCTGCGGCACGGGGGCGGCCTCACCGGCTTCGGAGTGGAGTGCGACCGCGGGGCGATGACGATCACCGTCGCGGACGCGAGCGGCGAGCTGCCCCACCTCACCGGCGGACAGGGCAGGAAGCGCGAGGCCGGCCTGGGGGAGGGCGGCTTCGGCTGGCCCCTGATCAGACTGCTCGCTCTGGAGATCCGGCTCCGACTCCCGCCACGAGGCGGCAAGACCATCGAGGTACGGCTCCCGCTGCACTGAGGGCTCCCGCGGCCGCCGACCGCTTGCACACCCCTTGCCGGGCCGGCGCGACGCCCTCAGCCGCCGCGGCGGATCCTCGCGGCCTGGCGCGCCTCGGCCGTCTTACGGGCCTCCGCGGCCCGCCGGGACTCGTTCTTGGCGCGGCCGGGACGGCCCGGGACGGTGCCCATGCCGCGGAAGGCGGCGCCGCCGCGCTTGGGGCCCTCCTTGCTGGGCGCGCTGCCGTCGACGGGGACGCCCGAGGGGGTACGCGCGCCGGTGATGCGGCTCAGTACCGCCTCGCCCGAGCGGACCTGGGTGACCTCGGCCCGGATGCCGGCCTCCGCCATCAGGCGCGCCACGTCCCGCCGCTCCTCGGAGGTGACGAGGGTGACGACGGCACCGGACTCGCCGGCGCGGGCGGTGCGCCCGCCCCGGTGCAGGTAGTCCTTGTGGTCGGCGGGCGGGTCGACGTTGACGACGAGGTCGACCTCGTCGACGTGGATGCCGCGCGCCGCCACGTTGGTGGCGACGAGGACCGGGACCTCACCGCTCCGGAAGCGCTCCAGGGTGCGGGTCCGCAGCGGCTGGGACTTGCCGCCGTGGAGGGCGGCGGCGCGCACACCGCTGCCGAGGAGATGCCGGGTGAAGCGGTCGACGGCGGCCTTCGTGGCGAGGAACATGATGACGCGCCCGTCACGGGCCGCGATCTCCGTGGCGGTGGCGAACTTGTCGGCGCCGTGCACCTGGAGCACGTGGTGGTCCATGGTGGACACCGTGGCGGCCGACGGGTCCACGGAATGGACGACCGGGTCCGTGAGGTAGCGCTCGACGAGCAGGTCGACGTTGCGGTCGAGCGTCGCCGAGAACAGCATCCGCTGGCCCTCGGGACGCACCAGGTCGAGGAGCTCGGTGACCTGCGGCATGAAGCCCATGTCGCCCATCTGGTCGGCCTCGTCCAGGACGGTGACGCCCACCCGGTCCAGACGGCAGTCCTTGCGCTCGACGAGGTCCATGAGCCGGCCGGGTGTGGCGACCAGCACCTCGGCCCCGTCGCGCAGCGCGGTGGCCTGCCGTCCGATCGACATGCCGCCGACGACGGTGGCCAGGCGCACCTTCAGGGCGCGCGCGAAGGGGTCGAGGGCGTCGGTGACCTGCTGGGCCAGTTCACGGGTGGGCACGAGGACCAGCGCGAGCGGCTTGCGGGCTTCGGCGCGGCGCCCCGCGACGCGTACGAGCAGGGGCAGGCCGAACGCGAGGGTCTTGCCGGAGCCGGTCCGGCCGCGCCCGAGGACGTCACGGCCCGCGAGGGCGTCGGGCAGGGTCGCGGACTGGATCGGGAACGGCTCGTCGAGGCCGAGACCGGTGAGCACGCCGAGGACCTCGGCCGGCAGGTCGAGCTCGGCGAAGGTGGCGGCCGGCGGCAGGGCGGGGGTGACGGAGGCCGTCACCGCGAATTCGTCCCGCGCCGCGGCGGCGCGTCGTGCCTTGTCGGTACGGGAGGTGCTGTGGGTGCTGTCCATGGGGGCCTTCCTCGAGACGGTGCGCTTCGAGGAATTCGCGACGGGCTGTCGGCCCAATGAATTACAGGAACGTACCGAACGCCGTATGCGTGCGGATCCGGCCGTGCCGACGGGAGGGAAATCGACGTCCGGTCCGTGAAATGCCTGGAAAATACAACGAGCCGGGGCCCTCACCACACGGGTGAGGGCCCCAGCTGCGTCGGACGTGTCAACGTCAGGCGGGGAGAATGTTCTCCGCCTGGGGGCCCTTCTGGCCCTGCGTGACGTCGAAGGTCACCTTCTGGCCTTCCTGGAGCTCACGGAAGCCAGAGGTGGCGATGTTGGAGTAGTGGGCGAAGACGTCCGGGCCGCCACCCTCCTGCTCGATGAAGCCGAAGCCCTTTTCAGCGTTGAACCACTTCACGGTGCCGTTAGCCATAATAAATCTCCTTCGGGGCGTAGCCCAGGGGTCCGCACTGTGCGAAACCCGGAGTCGCCGTGATGATTGCCCCGTCCGGAAAACTGCACCGAAAACACAGAAAGTGCCTGACGATGTCGAATCGTCAAAGGCACTTGTAAGTTTCTTTGGGAACCACGACTGCAACTGCTGTGACTCTAGCACGTAGGCCGGGGGAGCGCACGGAACCGCCTACTCCCGTCGGCGGCGGGTCTGCCACGGACTCACCGCCGACGGGACCGGGCCCGTGGGCCGCCCCCGGTGCGCCGTGAGGACGAAGGTGACCGTGATGAGCAGCGCCCACGCGCCGAACTTGGCGACGGACACGGGCTGCCAGCCGTCCAGCTGGTTCGGATAGCTCCAGGCGCCGACGTACGTGGCCGCGTTCTCCGCGACCCACAGGAAGAACCCGATCAGGACGAACGACAGGGCCAGCGGCATCCGGTGATCCCGCTCACCCACCCGGAACCGCACCCAGGTCCCCGCCGTCGCGACGAGGAGGAGCGCGGCCAGGGCCCACCGCGCGTCGGGCAGCCAGTGGTGGCTGAAGAAGTTGACGTACACGGCGGCGGCGAGGACCGCGGTGACACGCGGCCGGTAGCCCGTGAGCCGTAGGTCGAGCAGGCGCCACGCCCGGCAGACGTAACTGCCGAGGGCCGCGTAGAGGAAACCGCCGTACAACGGCACTCCGCCGACCTTCGTCAGCGAGTCCTCCGGGTAACTCCAGGAACCCATCCGTACCTTGACCAACTCGAAGAGAAGACCGATGACATGGCAGCCGGCGATGACGACGACGTCCCGCCCGGTGTCCCAGCCGACCTTCCACGCGACCAGGGTGAGCCCGATCCCGTACAGGAGCAGCAGGTCGTAGCGGGCGATCGGCAGTTCGGGCAGCAGGGTGGAGACCGCGATGCCGCCGACGAGCGCGAACGCGAAGGCGCAGCAACGGGCCTGGAGCACCGCGAAGAGCAGCAGCTGGCGCATCAGGTGCCCGAACGTCTTCATGGGGGGAGGGACGCCGGGCCGTCGTGGTCGGTTCACTCCCTGCTCCCCACGACGAGCGGCGCGCCGCACCCCCGTCAGGAGGTGCGGCGCGCCGTCGGGCCGTCGGGCGGGTGGATCAGACCGCCGGGGACGGGAAGGTCGGGTACTCCACGCCGGAGACGTGCTGGACGACCCGGATGACCTGGCACGAGTAGCCGAACTCGTTGTCGTACCAGAGGTAGAGGATCGCGTTGTCGCCGTCGACCTTGGTCGCGCCGGCGTCGATGATCGACGCGTGACGCGAGCCGACGAAGTCCATGGAGACGGCGTCGGGGGCCGTGGTGAAGTCGATCTGTCGCTTCAGCGGCGAGTGCAGCGAGACGTCCCTGAGGTACTCGAGGACCTCGTCGCGCGTGGTCTCGCGGCCCAGCCGCAGGCTCAGGATCGCGATCGAGACGTCCGGGACGGGGACGCGGATCGAGCTGCCGGTGATCGGGGCCTTCAGCGCCGGAAGCGCCTTGGCGACGGCCGAGGCGGCACCGGTCTCGGTGATCACCATGTTGAGCGGCGCGGACCGGCCGCGACGGTCGGCCTTGTGGTAGTTGTCCAGGAGGTTCTGGTCGTTCGTGAACGAGTGGACCGTCTCCACGTGGCCGCGCAGCACGCCGTACTCGTCGTCCATGGCCTTCAGCGGCGGGACGATCGCGTTGGTGGTGCAGGAGGCGCAGGACAGGATCTGCTCGTCCGGCTTCACCGTGTCGTGGTTGACGCCGTGCACGATGTTCGGCACGTCACCCTTGCCGGGCGCGGTCAGGACGACCTTGTCGATGCCGGGGCGCAGGTGCTTGGAGAGGCCTTCGCGGTCGCGCCACTTGCCGGTGTTGTCGATGAGGATGGCGTTCTCGATGCCGTACGCCGTGTAGTCGACCTCGGAGGGGTCGTTGGCGTAGATCACCTTGATCGTGTTGCCGTTGGCGACGATGGTGCTGTTCGCCTCGTCGACCGTGATCGTGCCCTGGAACTGGCCGTGGATGGAGTCGCGGCGCAGCAGCGAGGCACGCTTCACGAGGTCCTGCTCGCCGCCGCCGCGCACGACGATCGCGCGCAGACGCAGACCGTTGCCCGAACCGGCCTTCTCGATGAGGAGGCGGGCGACGAGGCGGCCGATGCGGCCGAAGCCGTAGAGGACGACGTCGCGTCCGTCACGGCGCTCGATCTTGTTCTCGCCGGTGGCACCGGCGACGGCCTCGGCGGTGAACTCCGCCACCGAGAGTCCACGGTCGTCGGTCTTGTACTCGGCGGCCAACATGCCGATGTCGATCTGCGACGGGCCGAGGTCGAGGGTCGTGAGCGTCTGGAGGAAGGGGAGCGTCTCGATGACCGACAGCTCCTCGCCGGCTATCTGCCGGGCGAAGCGGTGGGTCTTGAGGATGCTGACCACCGACTTGTTCACCAGGGAGCGGCTGTGGAGGAGGACGGTGACGTCCTGCTCCCGGTGCAGCTTCCCGATGATCGGGATCATCGACTCCGCGATCTCCTCGCGGTTCTTCCAACTGGTGAACGAGTCGTCATTGACAGTCACAAGATTATCTTTCGAGCTAGGCGGCGCTCATATGGTAACCCCCGGCTCGTTTGATCCATCAGGGGGTCGGGTCACCGGTGCGCGTCACGTGAAGGCGAGGGTCCGGAAGGCGTTCCTGACGCGGGTGAGCGGTTCGGCGTCGCGGGTCAGCCGGAGCCGGTTGGTGAGCAGGACCGCCCAGCGGTCACGGGCCGGCGACACCCACAGGGCCGTGCCGGTGAAGCCGAAGTGCGCCCAGACGTCGTCCGAGGGGGCCGTGCCCGGCGCCGGATGCCAGAACAGCCCGCGCGGCGGTACGAGCCCCCCGGTGCGCACCCGGAGCGAGGCGGCCGTCCAGTCGGCGGAGAAGACGCCGGGCACCGGGGCGAGGACCTGGCGCAGGAACCGCCCGATGTCGGGGGCGGTGGTGAACACCCCCGCGATCCCGCAGGCGCCGCCCAGGAGCCGGGCCGAGAAGTCGTGGACGACGCCCCGGAGCGGGGCGCCGCTCTCCTCGTCGTACTCCGTGGGCGCGCACCGCTCCCTGACCGCGGCCGGCAGGGGACCGTACCGGGTCTCCGTCATGCCGAGGGGGCTCCACACCCGGTCCTCGGCGAGGCGGGGGAGGGGACGCCGGGTGAGGTGCTCGGCCAGGTAGCCGAGGATGAGCGCGGCCCGGTCGGTGTACGCGACGGCCGCCCCGGGCCGGTGCCGGAGCGGCTCGGCGAGGACGCCGTCCCGGACGTCCTGCGGGTCGGAGCCGTACAGGTGCCGCAGATTGGCGCGGAGCGGCAGCCCCGCCGTGTGCGTGAGGAGGTGGTGGGGCGTGACCCCGGCGAGGGGGCGTCCCGCCGCCTCGGGCCAGAACGAACCGAGCGGGGCGGCCAGATCGAGCTTTCCCGCGTCGACGAGGGTGCCGGTCACCGCCCAGACGGCGAGGATCTTGGTGAGGCTGGCGACGTCGAAGAGCGTGCCGGGACGCGTGGGTTCGTCGGGGCGGGCCGGGTCGAGCAGACCGACGGCCCCCTCCGACACGGTCGTACGGGTGTCACCCACGGCCCATACGGCACCGGGGCAGACGCCCGCGCGCACCGCGTCGCCGAGGAGACGCTCGAAGGGGTCGCTGCGCTGCGCCAAGGCGTGCCTCCGACGGGTAGCGGGCGGCCCTGGCCTGGTGGGCCGTGCTTCGGAGTCATGCCCCGGCCGTATCGGAAGACACCCTTCCGTCCGTGCGGGTGCCCGCCGGGCACCCCCGGGTCACTCGCAGATCACCTCGTCGCGCGGGGTGTAGTGGGTCCTGAACGTCTCCCGCTTGACCTCGGCGCCGCCGTCCTTGAACACCCGGTCCACGGCGATGTCGAAGCCCTCCAGCGGCTCCTGCGGCATACAGGCCTCGCCGGTGCCCTCGCGCTTCGCGGGCTCCTTGAGGTTGGTGCGGGGCCCGGCGACCGCCTCCACCGAGTCGTACTTCTTCGTCCCGAGGAAGCTCACGGTCACGGAGGAGTCCGTCGCGTCCGCCTTGATGTAGATCGGCTTCCCGGAGTCGTTGCGGAACTTCAGGTCCAGGCTGCCCCAGGCCACGGTCGCCTCCCGGCCGGCCGGGTAGCGCTCGATGTAGAAGGAGTGGGCGCCGTACTCGACGGGCTTGACCCCGGCGAAGAACATGGCGTTGTAGACGGTGGTGGCCATGGCCGACACACCGCCGCCGGGCGCGGACCGGTACTGGCCGTCGAGGATCATCGTGCCGTCGACGAAACCGTTGTCCGGGGTGCGTTCGCCGACCGTCCTGTTGAAGCTCCACACCTCGCCGGGCTGCACGACCGAGCCGTCGATGAGCTCGGCGGCGCGTCCGATGTTCGTCGTGCGGTACGGCGCCGTCGGGAAGTCCACCGTGAACGTCGACATCTGCTCGGTGATGCCGAGACGGGCGAGGGAGGCGGCGGTCAGCTCGGGCTGGGTGGCCGCCGTGACCACCGGAGCGGTACGGGCGGCCGCGCCGGTCTCGGTCAGCAGCGGGCGTACGGCGTCGCCGAGGGCCTTCGACGTCACCTCGCGACCCGGCCGGCCCTCGGACTCCACCACGACCTTGCCGTCCCGCACCCCGAGCGTGGCCTCCACGGGCGCGCCCGTCAGCGAGGCGACCGGCCGTGCCACGTCGGGGTCCCGGAACAGCGCCTCGGCGTCGAGCGCGGCGCTGAGCCGGCCGTTCGCCGCCTTCACCGTGAGGTGGTCGCCGAGGGTGGCGGGGGAGATCCGCAGCCGGTCGGTGCCGGCCGTGAGCGTCACCGGGCCGGACATCGCGGGCTTCGCGTACGTGTCGAGGAAGCGGGTCACCTCGGCCGCGGGGAGCTTCGGCTCGGTCCGGGTGACGGGGAGGGTCACGGGCGCGGTGCCCGTGGCGGGATAGGCCGCGCGCAGGGTCTCGACGGCCCGCCCGGTGTCCAGTCGCTGGCCCGTGACCGACGGGGTCGCGACGGCCTTGCCCCCACGGAAGGCGACCGACCCCTCGCGCACCTCGCGGTCGTACTTCTCGGCCAGCTCGGCCACGGCCGCGCGCGTCTTGTCGGCGTCGTGAGCGAACACGGGGCGGATGTCGCGCTCGCCGGAGGAGAAGAGCCGCCCGATGACGGTGACGGGATCGCGCGAGGGGTCGGCCGCCTCGTCGGCGGTCTTCTCCAGGTCCACCGAAAGACCGGCGGAGGCGGGCGCCACGGTCGTGGTGCGGTCGCCGATCCGCACGGGTATCGGCGCGCTCCACGCCGCCGGGGCCTGCGCCGCGAGCCTGGTGCGGGCCTCGGCCCGGCTCATGCCGCCCACGTCCACACCGGCGATCCGGGTGCCGGCGGATATGTCGTCACCGGTCGCGAGCACCCCGGCCACGTACAGCCCGCCCGCGGCGACGGCGACCACGGCTGTCGCGATGACCGTCGCCCGGAGACGCGGTCGGCGCTCCGCGCGGTGCGTCGGGGCTTGGTCGGTCCTGGAGCGGGGCACACGCTCTCCCGTGGCGTCGGCGATGAGGGAATCCACCCGACGATACGCCGAAAGAGTGTCTTATGCACATAAGGGCGATCTGACCTGCGGTGATACGGACCGCGGCGAGGTCGGCACGGAGCGTTGCCGCCGGATCGCGGAGGGGTCCTGGTGGGAGAGGGGCCCGGGCCGCCGCCTACGCTGGTGCGATGCCCGCCCTCCCGAGCCCCGGGCCCCGGTCGGCCGACCGGGCCCTCGCCGTCCTCGACGCCGTCGCCGACGCCGACCGGCCCGTCGGCGCCAAAGCGCTGGCGCGGCAGCTCGGTTGCGCCCTGTCGACCGTCTACCACGTCACCGGCCCCCTGCTCGCCCGCGGCTACCTCGCCCGCACCGCCGAGGGATACGCGCCCGGACCCCGCGTCCCCGCCCTGCACCGCTCCCACCAGCGGCACCACGGACTCGGCGCCGGCACCGGGGAGCTCCTCGGCCGGCTGCGGCGGGCCACCAGCGCGGAGGCGTACCACACCGCCTACCGCGACGGGCTGATCACCGTCGTCGACACCACCGCCCCCGTCACCGACACCGGCCACCCCTTCGCGCCGGGCCCCGAGAGCCGTGCCCACGCGACCGCCCACGGCAAGGCGCTGCTCGCCGCGCTCCCGCGTCCCCTGCGCCGCCGTTACCTCGCCGAGCACGGGATGGCCCGCTTCACCGAGCGCACCATCACCGGCGCCGCACGCTTCGAGGCCGAGGTCGACCGGGTGCGGGGCCAGGGCTTCGCCGTGTCGGTGGGCGAGGCGGACCTCGCGTACACCTGCCTCGCCGTGGCGCTGCCCGAGCGGGGCGACGGCATCGTGCACGCCCTCTCCGTGTCCCTGCCGACCGGCGACCTCGGACGGCGCCAGGGGAAGATCCGGGCCGCGCTCGCCCGGGCCGTACCGGAGTTTCCGGCCCTGCCGGAATCCTGAGGGCCCCGGCCGGCCCCGCCCGCCCTCGCGGTGCAGGCTGGACGCATGATCTTCATCGCCGTCCGTTTCACCGCGCGTCCCGACCACGCCGACCGCTGGCTCGACCTCGTCGCCGACTTCACCCGCGCCACCCGCGAGGAGCCCGGTAACCTCTTCTTCGACTGGTCCCGCAGCGTCGACGACCCGAACGTCTTCGTCCTCCTCGAAGCCTTCGCCGACGCCGAGGCGGGCGCCGCGCACGTCACGTCCCCGCACTTCACGGCCGGTCTCGCCGCCATGGCCGGAGCCATCGCCACCACCCCCGAGATCATCAACGTCGAGGTGCCCCAGCAGGGCTGGGGAGCCATGGCCGAGCTCGCCCCTACCGGCTCCTGAACCCCCTTCCGACACCCCGGGGGCCCGCCGTTCCGCCTGATAGGTTCGCGTGCACACGCAGGCGGGGCGGCTGCCCGAGGGGAGAAGCGGCACATGGCGGTGAGCGGGCGTCAGACCGGCAGGCCCACCCTGGAAGAGGTCGCGGCGCTGGCCGGAGTCGGCCGCGGCACGGTCTCCCGGGTCATCAACGGCTCGCCCCGGGTCAGCGAACAGGCCAAGGCCGCCGTCGAACGGGCCGTCGCCGAACTCGGCTACGTGCCCAACCGCGCCGCCCGCGCGCTCGCCGGCAGCCGGACCGACGCCGTCGCCCTGGTGATCCCCGAGACCGAGGCCCGGCTCTTCGCCGAGCCCTACTTCCTCGACATCATCCGCGGCGTCAGCAGTGAACTCGCCGACGCCGACAAACAGTTGCTGCTCACCCTGATCCGCAGCGAGCAGGAGCGGCAGCGCTTCGAGCAGTACCTCGCCGCCCAGCGCGTCGACGGCGTCCTCCTCGTCTCCGTCCACGGCGACGACCCGCTGCCCGACCAGGTCCGCGCCCTCGGCCTGCCCGCCGTGCTCAACGGCCGCCGCACCGAGGACGAGCGCGTCGCCTTCGTCGACTCCGACAACACCGGCGCCGGCCGGACCGCCGTCGCCCACCTCGCCGCGCGCGGCCGCCGCGCGATCGCGACCATCACCGGCCCCCTCGACATGTACGTGGCCCGCTGCCGCCTCGACGGCTACCGCGAGGGCCTGGCCGACGCCGGACTCACCGCCGACGAGGGGCTCGTCGCCGGCGGTGACTTCACCGAGGAGGGCGGCCGCCGCGCCATGCGCGAACTCCTGGACCGCCGGCCCGGCCTGGACGCCGTCTTCGCCGCCTCCGACGTCATGGCGGCGGGCGCCCGGGGCGTGCTGCGCGAGGCGGGCCGCAGCGTCCCCGAGGACGTCGCCCTCGTCGGCGTCGACGATTCGGCCGTGGCCCGGCACATGGACCCGCCGCTGACCAGCGTCCGCCAGCCCATCGAGGAGATGGGCCGCGCCATGGCCCGTCTCCTCCTGCAGGAGATCGCCGCACCCGGCGACCCCGACGATCAACCCCGCACGATGCTCCCGACGGAACTCGTCGTCCGCGCGTCCTCCTGACGTCGGGCGCCGCGCCCGTCGACGTACGCCCTCCCCGTCAGCCCGCCCCGGCACAGGCCCGCCGACCTCGGCAGGGAGCCGGCGAGAGGCCGGCGGCGGGCCCGCCCCGCCCGGTTCGCCGTTCGGGTGCGTCCAGCGGGCGGGGCCACCACGGGTGGGTTCGAATCGGGGCATGGCTTCCTACGACAGGTCCCGCGCGGGCGGCTCCCCGAGGCCGCTGGAGACCGGCGACACCTGGTGGTACGCCGCCGTGGCGGGCGAGGCGCCAGGCTCGTTCAGCACCCGCGTCCGCACCCGGACCCGACGTGCCTGTCTCGGTGCCGTCCTCGTCCTCACCGTCACCTACGCGGGGCTCGTGCTCACCGCGACCGGCCGCCGCTGGGGCGACGCCGCCATGGCCGGCCGGCGCGCCGACACCGTCGCCGCCACCCTGATCCGCGAGCACCCCTCACTCACCGGACTCACCACGCTCTCCCTGGCCACCGGCTGCGTCCTGCTCCTCGCCGTCGGTCTCATACGCGGGCGGTACGCCCTTACCGGGGCGGCCGCCGGCGCGGTCGTCACCGCCCTCGCCCTCACCGGACTGCTCCAGCGGTACGCACCGCGCCCCCCGCTTCCCGACCCCGGCGGGCCGCTCGTCCCCAGCGGCTTCCCCAGCGCCCAGACGACGCTGGCCCTGGGCATCGCCCTCGGCCTCGCCCTCGTCGTCCCGTACCGGCAGCGCGGTCTCGTCGTCGGCGCGGCCACGCTCTGGGCCGTCGGCGTCGGCGCCCACACCGTCGCGGCCGGCAGGCACCGGCCCGGCGACGTCGTCGCCGGAGCCCTGGTGGCCCTCGCCGTCCACTGCGGCCTCCTCGCCCTGCTCGCCCGCAAGGGCAAGGTGCACCCCGGCGCCCGGCGCGGGCCCGCCCTGGTCGGCCTCCCCGTGACCCTGCCGCTCCTCCTCCTCGCCGCCGCCGGACTCGGCGCGGGCCTCTGGCTGCTCGGCCCCACCCTCGTCCCGCCCGCCACCGGCGCCTACGACCCGGCCCAGCTCCGGCTCGCCCACCGCTGCGGCCAGGCACTCGCCGCCGGCGTCGTCGCCGCGGCGGGGCTGCTCCTCCTCGCGCTGCTCCGCCGCGTCGAGCTGGGCGGCGTCCCCGCCCACTACCGGCTCGACGGACCGTTCGTCGAGGCCGCCGGCGCACCCCGGGACTGCGAGCTCGTGGACCCCTTTACCGAGGACCTCGATCACGAGATATCTTGATGTCGAGCAATCTCGCATACGCAGACGTGGAGCTGGAGAACCCTGGTGACTGACTCGACCATCATCTACACCCACACTGACGAGGCGCCCGCCCTGGCGACGTACTCGTTCCTGCCCGTGATCCAGGCGTATGCCTCGCAGGCCGGCGTCACGGTCGAGACGCGGGACATCTCCCTCGCGGGCCGCATCATCGCCGTCTTCCCCGAGTACCTGGAGGAGGGCCAGCGCATCGCCGACGCCCTCTCCGAGCTCGGTGACCTGGCCAAGACGCCCGGCGCCAACATCATCAAGCTGCCGAACGTCTCGGCGTCCATCCCGCAGCTCAAGGCGGCCGTCGCCGAGCTGCAGGCGCAGGGCTACGCCCTCCCGGCCTACCCGGACGACCCGAAGACCGACGAGGAGCGGGACATCCGCGCCCGCTACGACAAGATCAAGGGCTCGGCCGTCAACCCGGTCCTGCGCGAGGGCAACTCCGACCGCCGCGCGCCCGGCTCGGTGAAGAACTACGCCAAGGCCCACCCGCACCGCATGGGCGCCTGGACCCCCGAGTCCAAGACGAACGTCGCCACGATGAGCGAGAACGACTTCGCCTCCACGGAGAAGTCCGTCGTCATCGCCGAGGACGACACCCTCCGCTTCGAGTTCACCGCCGCCGACGGCACCACCAGCGAGCTCCGCGAGCCGCTCAAGGTCGTCGCCGGCGAGGTCGTCGACGCCGCCGTCATGCGCGCCGCCGCCCTGCGCACCTTCCTGAGCGAGCAGGTCGCCCGCGCCAAGGCCGAGGGCGTGCTCTTCTCCGTGCACCTCAAGGCCACCATGATGAAGGTCTCCGACCCCATCGTCTTCGGCCACGTCGTGCGCGCCTTCTTCCCGCAGACCTTCGCCACGTACGGCGAGACGCTGGCGGCCGCCGGTCTCTCCCCGAACGACGGTCTCGGCGGCGTCCTGAAGGGCCTGGAGTCCCTCCCGCAGGGTGAGGAGATCAAGGCCTCCTTCGAGGCCGAGCTCGCCGCCGGCCCCGCCCTCGCCATGGTCGACTCCGACAAGGGCATCACCAACCTGCACGTGCCGTCCGACGTCATCGTCGACGCCTCGATGCCGGCCATGATCCGCACCTCCGGCCACATGTGGGGCCCGGACGGCCAGGAGGCCGACACCCTGGCGGTCCTCCCGGACCACAGCTACTCGGGCGTGTACCAGGTCGTCATCGACGACTGCCGCGCCAACGGCGCCTTCGACCCGTCGACGATGGGCTCCGTCCCGAACGTCGGCCTCATGGCGCAGAAGGCCGAGGAGTACGGCTCCCACGACAAGACCTTCGAGATCGCCCAGGCCGGCACCGTCCGCCTCGTCGACTCCCGGGGCAACGCCGTCCTGGAGCAGGAGGTCGCCGAGGGCGACATCTTCCGTGCCTGCCAGACCAAGGACCTGCCCATCCAGGACTGGGTCAAGCTCGCCGTCACCCGCGCCCGCGCCACCGGCGCCCCGGCCGTCTTCTGGCTGGACGAGAACCGCGCCCACGACGCGCAGCTCATCGCCAAGGTCAAGCAGTACCTGTCGGAGCACGACACCGAGGGCCTGGACATCAAGATCATGTCCCCGGTCGACGCCACCACGTTCTCCCTGGAGCGCATCCGCCGCGGCGAGGACACCATCTCCGTCACGGGCAACGTCCTCCGCGACTACCTGACCGACCTCTTCCCCATCCTGGAGCTGGGTACCAGCGCCAAGATGCTGTCGGTCGTCCCGCTGATGGCGGGCGGCGGGCTCTTCGAGACCGGCGCCGGCGGCTCCGCCCCGAAGCACGTCCAGCAGCTCGTCAAGGAGAACTACCTCCGCTGGGACAGCCTCGGCGAGTTCTTCGCCCTGGCCGCCAGCTTCGAGCACCTCGCGACGTCCACGGGCAACTCCCGTGCCCAGGTCCTCGCCGACACCCTCGACCGCGCCACCGGCACCTTCCTCAACGAGGACAAGTCGCCGACCCGTCGCCTCGGTGGTATCGACAACCGCGGCAGCCACTTCTACCTCGCCCTCTACTGGGCCCAGGAGCTGGCCGCCCAGACCGAGGACGCGGAGCTGGCCAAGGCCTTCGCCCCGCTGGCCGAGACCCTCTCGACCAACGAGCAGAAGATCGTCGACGAGCTGAACGCCGTCCAGGGCTCCCCGGCCGAGATCGGTGGCTACTACCAGCCCGACCCGGCCAAGGCCGCGGCCGTGATGCGCCCGTCCGCCACGTTCAACGAGGCCGTCGCGTCCCTCGCCTGACCGGCACGGGACCACCTGGACCGCCCCGGCCGGAACTCCTCCGGCCGGGGCGGCCTTGTCGGTGGCGCATCCGCCGTCCGGGTGTGAACCTGGATGGATGAGCTGGGCATCCTGGACGACCGCCGGTGTCTACACCGGGCGAGGTGGCGTGCTGACCGACGAGGGTGGTGTCGTCACGGGCGATCTGACCGTGCACACGACCTGGGCCGACGGCGAAGCACGCGTGGCCGTGCAGTACAGCGGCGCGTCCGACTGGTTCACCATGTCGGGCAGTCCCGTTCCGTGCGCGACGGAGGAGGAGAGCCGCGATCTCCACGACGACGTCGTGGAAGCCGTCCGGGAGGGGAACGGGGCCACGGTCCCGACCCTGCCCACGGCACCCCCCAGGTAGGGGTCCGCGCCCCGCACCGTGAAGAAGTGTTATCCCTCCCACGCCCAGGGGTCTCCGGAGGACGGGGGACTCGAACCAGGGATGAGGGAGCAGACCCATGCACATCGACGAGCGCCGCACCACCGCACTGGTGGAAGCGGCCAGGGCCGGTGACGCGCAGGCGAGGGACGCACTGGTACGCGCGTATCTGCCCCTCGTCCACAACATTGTCGGGCGGGCCCTCGACGGGCACGCCGACACCGACGACATCGTCCAGGAGACGATGGTCCGCGCCCTGGACGGCCTGACCGGTCTCCGCGACCCGGCCCGCTTCCGGTCCTGGCTCGTCGCCATCGCCATGAACGGTGTACGCCGCCGCTGGCGCGAACACCGGCAGGCACCCGTGCCCGGCCTCGACCGGGCCACCCACCTCGCCGACCCGGCCGGCGACTTCACCGAGGTCACCATCCTCCGGCTCGGCCTCTCCGGACAGCGCAGGGACGTCGCCCGCGCCACCCGCTGGCTCGACGAGGACGACCGTGAACTCCTCGCCCTCTGGTGGCTGGAGGCCGCGGGCGAGCTGACCCGCGCCGAGCTCGCCGAGGGCCTCGGCGGCATCTCGCTGCAGCACGCCGCCGTCCGTGTCCAGCGGATGAAGGAACGCCTCGAAACCGGCCGGGCCGTCGTCCGCGCCCTGGACGCCGCGCCGCTGTGCCCCGGCCTCGCGGAGACCGTCACGGCCTGGGACGGCCGCCCCTCCCCGCTCTGGCGCAAGCGCGTCGCCCGGCATCTGCGGACCTGCGCCGACTGCACCGCCCGGGTGACCGGCCGCCGCGGCCTCGCCCCCGTCGAAGGCCTCCTGGTCGGCCTCGGCCTCGTGCCCCCGCTGGCCGTCGGACTCGATGGCGTCGACGGCCTGGAACCGGTCGTGGCCGTAGGCGGCGACAGCCTGGAACCGGGCGCCCTCGCGTCGGGGGGCGGGGACAGCCCGGAACCGGTCTCACCCGCACCCGGGGAGAGCGACGCGCTCGTGCCCGCTGCCCAGGCGTCCGGTGGCGGCGAGGCGCGCGACCCCGGCGCGCCTGCCGGCGAGGGCGCCGCCCCCGACCCCGGTGCCTTCGGGGCCGTCCCCCGACGGACGTCGTTCCGGCGTGCGGCACTCGCCGGAACGGCGGCCGTCGCCGTCCTCGGGGCGGTCACCCTCCTCGTACCGCAGGAGCCGCACGCGCGCGTGAAGCCCGGCAGGCCCGCCGCGGCGCCCCCGGCGGCCCCCTCCCCGGCCCCGACGACCCCCACTGTGGCCACCACCGTCGCCGCGCCCCCCCCGACGACGATCCCGCCGACCACCCCGCCGGCGCCCCGCCCCACCGCGCGCCCCACGCCGACGCCCGACGCCGGGGAACGGGTCACCGGACTCGTCAACCGGCTCCGTGCGGCCGCCGGTTGCGCGCCGCTGCGGGTCGACCCCCGCCTCACCGCGGCGGCCCGCGGGTACGCCGAGGACATGGCGGCGCGCGACTACTACGGTCACGCCAGCCCCGAGGGCGAGTACGCGGACGTGCGGATCACGGAGGCCGGTTACGACTGGAGCGCCTGGGCCGAGAACCTCGCCCGCGGTGCGGCCGACCCGCGGTCCGTCGTCGAGGACTGGACGGACGGCTCGATGCACGAGGAGAACATGCTCGACTGCCGGTACCGGGACACCGGAGTGGCGTCGGCGCCCGGTCCCGGCGGCACGATCTGGGTGCAGAAGCTGGCGGCCCCCGCCTCCTGACCCTCCGGGGTTCAGCGCTTGGCGCCGAAGTTCTGCACCCAGTAGGCGCCGTCGGCGGTGAGGGCCACGCCGACCCCGATGTCCTTGAAGGAACAGTTGAGGATGTTCGCCCGGTGGCCGGAGCTCTCCATCCAGTCACCCATGGCCTGGGCCGGGGTCTTCGGACCCCGGTGGATGTTCTCCGCCCAGGCCGACCACGCGTACCCGGCGTCGCTCAGCCGGTCGCCGCCGTCGCGGCCGTCCGGGCTGTCATGGCTGTAGTAGTCGCGTGCGGCCATGTCGTCCGCGTGCCTCTGGGCGGCGGTCCGCATATGACGCTCGGCGCGGAGCGGCGCGCACCCGGCGTCCTCACGCTCGGCGTTGACGCGGGCGACCAGGTCCTGGACGAAGCTCGCGGCCTTGCCCGCCGGCGCCTCGGCCGCCTTGACCGCGCCCTGTCGTTCCCCGTGGGGCGCGACCGGTGCCGCGACGGCGGGAGCGGCGGCCCCGGGGCCCGCGACGGTGGTGCCCGATGCCGTGGGGTTTCCGACGCCGGGGCCCGAGGGCCTGGGGCCCGCACCGGTGGAAGCCGCCATGTAGGTCCCGGTCGCCACCGTCAGTACGGCGGTCGCGGCTCCGGCGAGGGTGACGGCGGTGCGGAAGGACGGACGGCGGCGCGGGCGCCGCCACCTGCGTGCCCCGCGGTGCCGGCCGTCCGCGTGCGCCGCCCGGTCCTCCGGATGGTCGTGGTGCCGCATGGAACTCCGCTCTCTCGCCGTGGTCGCCGGACGGTCCGGCGCTGGGGAGAGCCACCGGGGCGACGGCGTAACCCTTTCCGGCCCGGCCCGCTCCGACACTCCTCGTCAAGGCGGCGTCGACACGGCGTGTCGCCCCGTGTGGCCCGTCTGAACCCTTTCAGCCCTGCGGGACGACCGCCACCGGACAGGGCGCGAGGTGGAGCGCCGCGTGCGCCACGGACCCGATCCGGGGCCCGACCGCCCCCCGCCGGGCCCGCCGGCCGACCACCATCAGCTGGGCGGCCCCCGAGGCGGACAGCAGTACCTGACCGGCGCTGCCCAGCTCGACGTGCTCGCCGACCGGAACGTCCGGGTAGCGCTCGCGCCAGGGGGCCAGCGCCTCGCGCAGCGCCTTCTCCTCGTACGGGATGAGCCCGCCGGCCTCGTCGGCGAGCCGCATCGAGGTCGGGCTGTACGCGAACAGCGGCGGCAGGCTCCACGCCCGCACGGCCCGCACCGAGGCCCCGCGGGCGGCGGCGGTCTCGAACGCGAAGCGCAGCGCGGGGGCACTGTCCTCCGGGCCGCCGAGCTGGCCCACGAGCACGTGCCCCGTGGGCGGTTCGGCGGGCTCACCGTCGCGGGACCTGACGGCCACCACGGGACAGGTGGCGGCGGCGGTGATCTGCTGCCCGTACGAGCCGAGCAGGAAGCCGGCCACCGCCCCGTGGCCGCGCGAGCCGATGACGAGCATCTCGGCGCGCTCCGCGGTGCCGAGCAGCGCCGTGGCGGGCGTGTCGCCGAGGACCTCCGCGGTGAGCCCGAGGTCCGGGTAGCGGCCGGCGATCGTGGCCTCCGCCTCGCGCACGACCGCCTCCGCGACGCGCTCCTGTGCGGCGCGGTCCTGCACCAGGGGAAGGTCGAGGGGTTCCCAGCGCCAGGCGTGCGCGAGCCGGAGCGGGAGCCCTCGGTGGACGGCCTCGCGGGCGGCCCAGTCGGCCGCGGCGAGGCTCTCCGGGGAGCCGTCCACCCCTGCGACGATCTCATGACTCATCAGGATGCCTCCGTGCGCGCGCTGTCGGGCCCGCCGGTCGGCCGGCCCATTCCTCTCCCAGCTTGGGCCCATCGGCGGTCCGGCGAGAGGGCCGGACGTTCCGACATGCCGGTCCGTCCGTCGCCTGCCCCGCCGGCGCGGTCCCGGTCAGGCGGGCAGGGTGAGCCGCGTGTGGCTGCCGTTGAGGTAGTGGTCGCCTATGTCACGGAGCCGGTGGGCCGCGCGCGTGGGGGCCGTGAGGGTGCGGGCGTTCCGCCAGAAGCGGTCGAAGCCCGGCCCTCCGGTGCGGACGTCGGCGCCCGCCGTGCCGTCGACGAGTTCGAGGACGCGGGTGGTGACGTGAACGGCCGCCCGGCCGGTGACCGTCTCGGCCGCCGCCACCAGGACGGCGATGTCGGCCCGTTCCTCCGGGCCGAGCGAACGGGCGGCGAGCAGACCGCGGGCGAGTGCTTCCGTGGCCCGCTCCACCACCGCCGCCGCGGTGTGCGCGGCGGTCGCCAGCTCCCCGTAGGCGAGGAGGAGGTACGGATCGTCCCCTGCGCCGGGCGCCGAGAGGCCGTCCGCTCCGGTGAGGCCGATCGGGTGTCCGGCCGGCGTCGCTCCCGCCTGTCCGGCGCGGCGGACGTCCCGGGCCTCGGCGAGTGCCCCCTCGGCGACGCCCAGGGCGACCTGGACGAGGAGCAGTCGCAGAGCGAGGGGAGCGAGGGTGGTGTACGGGGCGACGGCGTGCTCGTCCTGCGGGACGCCGCCGATGACGTCCTCCGGCGCGACCGTGACCCGGTCGAAGGACACGGTGCCCGCGCCCGCGAGGCGCTGACCGACCCGGTCCGTCCCGGCGTCGGTGAACACCCCGGGCAGCGCCGGATCCACCAGGACGACGCACAGTTCGCCCGTTCCGTCGGGGCGGGCCCCGACGACGAGGCGGTCGGCCACGGTCACGGCGGAGGCGAAGGCCCGGCTCCCGTCGAGGACCCATCCGCGGCCCGCGGCGGCGGGCGTGAGCGTCAGACCGGGGCCGGTCTCTTCGCGGGGCGGCTCGACGCCCCCGGCGAGCAGCCAGCGCCCCTCAGCCGTACGGGCGTCGAGCGCGGGCCCGCTGGGACGTCGGCTGCCCGGCTTGCGCACGGGACCGAAGAAGCGGCTGCTCCAGGACAGCGCGTAGTGGTGGGCGAGGAGTTCACCCACCGAGCCGTCCGCGGCGGCGATCTCCCGTACGACCGCGGACGCGGTCCGCCAGTCGGCGCCCCGCCCGCCCGGTCCGGGCGCTGTGAGCAGGGCGGGCAGTCCGGCCTCCTGGAGCCGGGCGACCTCGTCGAACGGGGCCTTTCCCGCCCGGTCCCTCGCGAGGGCGTCGACGGCCAGGTCGTCGGCGAGTTCACGGGTGACGCGGGGCCAGATCTCGTCGTCGGCCGGCCGGTCGGCGGGGTGGCCGCCCGGCCGGCCGAGCGGTGCGTAGGCGGTGCGTATCGCTGCTCTCTTCGGTGATCTCCTCGGCGTACTCACGTCACCTCACCTGGTCCATGGTGTTCCCGAGTATTCCCACTGGAATAGTAGGGATAGTGGCAGAGGTGGTCGGCCCGGCCCAAGGGGCGTCCGCAGGGTGGACAGGGTCGTCTTGATCTGCGAGACAGGCGTCACGTCCGAGCAGGCTGTACGGGGTGGGTCCCGCAGCTCAGGGGCCGGTCCCGGTTCGGCGAAGGGTCGATCCGGCTCGCCCGGAGAGCGGCCCCGCGGCCCTCAGGGGTTGGTCCAGGCCTCCGGGTCGTCCGCGAGCGTGAGGATCCCGGCCGGCAGCTCGGCCGCCGCCACCTCCGCCAGCGAGACCGCGAGCACCTCACGGACACCGGCCCTCAGGGCGATCCACACGGTGAGCAGGGACTCCGCGGGCCCGGTGTACGACAGGTCCGGCGGCCGCTCCCCGCGGACGGAGACCAACGGGCCGTCCACGCAGCGGATGACCTCCGCCACCGAGATCGACTCCGCCGGCCTGGCCAGCCAGTAGCCGCCGTTGCCCCCGCGCTGGCTCAGCACCAGGCCGCCCTTGCGCATGTCGCCCAGGATCCCTTCGAGGAACTTGTGCGAGATGCCCTGGCCCTCGGCGATGGCCTCCGCCTTCAGCGGGCCCGCGTCCTGGGCGGCGGCGAGCTGGAGGGCGGCACGCACCGCGTAATCGGCCCTGGCTGAAATGCGCATGCGCGCAGTATCCCGCACGTCGGGGGAGATGGCCCGTTCCGCACCTTGACGTCACCCGGGCCCGGCCGGACACTCAGGGACGGGAAAACCGAGCGAACAGGTAGGGAACCATGGGACCCAGAGGTCGAGGGGACACCCCACCCGCCGCCGCACCCCTTCCTCGCTCCCCCCGCCTCACGTCCCGCAGGCACATCGACCTCCTGCGGGTCTGCAGCGCGGCAAGTCACCCCGCCCGCCGGGGTGTCCGTCCCGCCCGCTGAGACGCTCGTCCACGGCGCGGCTCGTCGACGGGGCCGGCCCCTGCGGAGGCGTGTGTCCACGGCTCCGCCTGTCCGCCGACACCCGTCTCCTCCTTCCCGTACCTCTGCTGCCTCAGGGTCCCGCGCCCGGTGCCGCCGTCGCGCTCCCGCGACCGGCGCCGACGCGAGCCGCCCAGACCCAGCGCCGAGCAACCCCAAGGGAGAAGCATGTCCGTCGTCCCCTCCTCACTGTTGCCGGCCTCCGCCGCACCCGTGTTCCGCGGCCGGATCGGCCGCGACGTGCGCAGCGGTCACTACGCCGTGCCGCACCGCTACCGCCTCCATGTCGCACCGTCCGACCCCGACTGTCTGAGCATCGCCCTCACCCACGGCCTTCTCGGACTCGACGACACGCTTCCGCTCACCGTGCTGCCCGACACCCCCGACAGCCCGGACGGCGGTTACGAGGCGCTCCGTCCGCTGTACGAGGCGAGCGCCCACCTCTACCGCGGGCCGGCCGCCGCGCCCGTCCTCAGCGACGGCTGGACCGGTCGGATCGTCAGCACCCACGTCCCCGACATCCTCCGGGACCTCGCCCTCCGCTTCCGGGGGGACGGCCCGGAGCTGCTGCCCGAGGAGCACCGGGCCGAGATCGAGGCGATCACCGACCTGTGCGAGAGGAGCGTCAACGGGGCCGCCCAGCGGGCCGGCGAACTCGGACTCGACGGCGAGTCCGCCCACCGCGACCCCCTCACCGTCCTCTTCGCGGCACTCGGCTCCCTGGAACGCCGTCTCGCCCGCCACCCGTACGTGCTCGGCGAGGCGCCGACCGCCGCCGACGTACGCGTCTGGGTCACCCTGGTCCAGCTCGACACCGTCCACCGCTGGCACCTGGACGCCACCGCGATGGACCGGGTCGCCGCGCACCCGGCCCTGTGGTCCTACGCCCGACGCCTCGCCGCACGCCCCGAGTTCGCCCGACGCCTCGACATCGACGCCGTGGTACGACGTCACCGCGCCCACTGCCGTGGCCGGGAGGCCGCCGGCGCCGCGATCCGCATCGTCGACTGGCCCACCACGTCACTCTGACGGCCCGGCCCCGCCCCGCGAGCGTGGCGCCCCTCGGATCACCCCACGCGGCGCCCCGCGAGCGGACGCGTCTCGTCGCCCGCGCCCCAGCGGACACCCCGCAGGAACGCCTGGAGGGCCTCCTGGGAACTGTGCGACGGCTCCCACTCCAGGTCCCGCCGCGCCCGCTCCGTCGACAGGAGCGGCATGTGGCGCAGCGCGTCGAAGAGCCCGGGGGAGGCCGGGACGAGCCGCAGGTGCCAGGCCGCCGACAGCGCACCCCGTACCGCACCCGCCGGCACCCGAACCGGCCGGGCGTGCAACAGCTCGCCCAGGGTCGTCCCGTCGATCACCGGCTCGGCGGCCAGATTGAACGCGCCGCGGACGTCCCGCAGCAGCGCCCGCCGGTAGGCGTCGGCCGCGTCCTCGGTGTGCATGATCTGGAAGCGGAGCCCGTCGAACTCGGGTAGCAGCGGCAGCAGTTCGGGCCGCATCAGCGCGCCCGGGAAGAAGCGCCCCGCGAAGATCCGCCGCTGCTCGCTCGCCGACTCCTCCTTGAAGAGGAAGGACGGACGCATCCGCACCACCCGGACCAGCGGATGGTCCCGCTCGAACGTGTCGAGTACCCGCTCCAGATAGGCCTTCTCCCGGGTGTACGCGGCGCCGGGCCAGCCGTGCGTCGGCCACGCCTCGGACACCGGGGCGCCGCCCGGCGGACCCGGCGAGTACGCCCCGACCGACGAGGCGTGGACGAGGGACGGCACGCGCGCCGCCGCGGCCGCGTCGAAGACGCGCACCGAGCCCAGGACGTTCGTCCGCCAGGTCTCCACCGGGTCGTGGGTCGGCCCGAACCGCCAGGCCAGATGCACGACCGCGTCCGCGTCGGCGAGGTGCCGCGCGAGCAGGGGCTCGTCCCCCTCCCGGGAGAGATCCACCTCGCCCCACTCGACCCCGGGGAGATCGAGGTCCGGTCGGCGACGGGCGAGGCCCAGGACCGAACCGACGCGCGGCTCGCTCGCCAGGGCCCGGACCAGACTCGTGCCCACGTTGCCGGTGGCGCCGGTGACGACCACCCGCGAAATCGTGCTCGGGTTCATGTCTTCGACCCTCCGCCATGGACGGCGGAAGCGCACGCCGGGGGCCTCGTCACTCGGCGTGTCCGTGCGGGTCGCGAGCGTGCCCGACGACCGGGAGTATGGAGCGACTCAGGAGAAGGAGGACACCATGCTGCTGCCCGACAGGAACACGGTCGACCGGCTGCTCCGGCACTACCGTGCCCAGGAGCGGACCGTGCTCGCCAGGCCGTGCGACCTGTCGGCGCGCCGACGCTTCGAGGACACGGCGTACACCCTGTGCGTCCTGATGGGAGAACGTACCGCCCGCGAAGCCGTCCACGCCGCCGAACGCCATGTGGCCGGATCCCGCCCCGCTCAGGATCAGCGGTCAGGATCATCGATCAGGATGTGAGAAGCGTCGTCGTCCGGCCGCCGCTAGCGTGGCAGTCATGGACACGCAGCCTCCACACCCGGCCGACCGGCACGACCTGATCCGCGTGCACGGCGCCCGCGAGAACAACCTCAAGGACGTCAGCATCGAGATCCCGAAGCGCCGGCTCACGGTGTTCACGGGCGTCTCCGGCTCCGGCAAGAGCTCGCTCGTCTTCGACACGATCGCCGCGGAGTCGCAGCGGCTGATCAACGAGACGTACAGCTCCTTCGTCCAGGGCTTCATGCCGACCCTGGCACGACCCGAGGTCGACGTACTCGACGGGCTGACCACCGCGATCATCGTCGACCAGCAGCGGATGGGCGCCGACCCCCGCTCCACCGTCGGCACCGCCACCGACGCCAACGCGATGCTGCGCATCCTCTTCAGCCGCCTCGGCAAGCCGCACATCGGCCCGCCCAGCGCGTATGCCTTCAACGTGCCCTCGGTCCGGGCGAGCGGCGCCATCACCGTCGAGGTCGGCAACAAGAAGGCCGTCAAGGCCACCTTCACCCGCACCGGCGGCATGTGCCCGCGCTGCGAGGGCCGCGGCACCGTCTCCGACATCGACCTCACCCAGCTCTACGACGACTCCAAGTCGCTCGCCGAGGGCGCGCTCACCATCCCGGGCTACACGCAGGGCGGCTGGAACCACCGGCTCTACACCGAGTCGGGCCTCGTCGACGCCGACAAGCCGATCCGCAAGTACACCAAGAGGGAACTGCACGCCTTCCTCCACCACGAGCCCACCCGCATGAAGATCGCCGGCATCAACATGACGTACGAAGGGTTGGTCCCCAGGATCCAGAAGTCGTTCCTCGCGAAGGACAAGGAGGGGATGCAGCCGCACATCCGGGCGTTCGTCGAGCGGGCCGTCACCTTCACCACCTGCCCCGAGTGCGACGGCACCCGCCTCGCCGAGGGGGCACGGGCGTCGAAGATCAAGCGGATCAGCATCGCCGACGCCTGCGCGATGCAGATCAGCGACCTGGCCGCCTGGGTGCGCGGTCTCAAGGAGCCGTCGGTGGCCCCGCTGCTCACCGCGCTCCGGCTGACCCTCGACTCCTTCGTGGAGATCGGCCTCGGCTACCTCTCCCTCGACCGGCCTGCGGGCACCCTGTCCGGCGGTGAGGCCCAGCGCGTCAAGATGATCCGGCACCTCGGCTCCTCGCTCACCGACGTCACCTACGTCTTCGACGAGCCCACCATCGGCCTGCACCCGCACGACATCCAGCGGATGAACGACCTCCTGCTCCAACTGCGCGACAAGGGCAACACGGTCCTCGTCGTGGAGCACAAACCGGAGACGATCGCGATCGCCGACCACGTCGTCGACCTCGGCCCCGGCGCCGGTGCGGCGGGCGGCACCGTCTGCTTCGAGGGAACCGTCGACGGACTGCGGGCCGCGGGCACCGTCACCGGGCGCCACTTCGACGACCGGGCCGGCGTCAAGGACTCGGTGCGCGAGCCCACCGGCACCCTGGAGATCCGGGGCGCGAGCACCCACAACCTGCGGAACGTCGACGTCGACATCCCGCTCGGCGTGCTCGCCGTCATCACCGGCGTCGCCGGCTCCGGCAAGAGCTCGCTCGTCCACGGCTCGATCCCCCCCGGCGAGGACGTCGTGTCGATCGACCAGAGCCCGATCCGCGGCTCCCGCCGCAGCAACCCGGCGACGTACACCGGACTGCTCGACCCGATCCGGAAGGCGTTCGCGAAGGCCAACGGCGTGAAGCCCGCGCTGTTCAGCGCCAACTCGGAGGGCGCCTGCCCCACCTGCAACGGTGCGGGCGTCATCTACACCGACCTCGGGATGATGGCCGGCGTCTCCTCCACCTGCGAGGACTGCGAGGGCAAGCGGTTCCAGCCCGCCGTCCTCGCATACCTCCTCGGCGGCCGTGACATCAGCGAGGTGCTCGCGATGTCCGTGACCGAGGCCGAGGAGTTCTTCGGCGCCGGAGAGGCGGGCACCCCGGCCGCGCAGCGCATCCTCGCCCGGCTCGCCGACGTCGGCCTCGGCTACCTCAGCCTCGGCCAGCCGCTCACCACCCTGTCCGGCGGCGAGCGGCAACGGCTCAAGCTGGCCACGCACATGGGCGAGAAGGGCGGCGTCTACATCCTCGACGAGCCCACCACCGGTCTGCACCTCGCCGACGTGGAACAGCTGCTCGGCCTGCTCGACCGGCTCGTGGACTCCGGCAAGTCGGTCATCGTCGTCGAACACCACCAGGCGGTCATGGCCCACGCCGACTGGATCATCGACCTCGGCCCCGGCGCGGGTCACGACGGCGGCCGCATCGTCTTCGAGGGAACCCCCGCCGCCCTCGTGGCCACGCGCTCCACCCTCACCGGGGAGCACCTGGCCGCCTACGTGGGCGCCTGACGGGAAGGGGCGAGGGCTTCGGCCGGCGGGGTCGGCGGCTCCCACCGACCCCGCCGGGGGCCCGGGTCCCGCGCGGGTCAGGGCTCCCGGTGGCCCGTCCTGCGTCGCCGGGCCCACAGGGCGAGCGCTGCCGCGCAGGCCGACCCCACCAGGGCCAGGGGCAGCGCGGGAGACGCGGCTTCGTCGCCCGCCGGGTCCTCGGCGGAGGCGAGCGCCGCCTCCGCGCCGGCTCGTGGGGCCCCGCCGACCGCCTCGGCGGGGCGTCCGCCGCGTGCCACCGTCACGGTCCTGGTGTCCGGAGCGGCCGTCTCCTTCGGCCGTACCGGCAGCAGCGAGCCCACCGGCCGGACCCGTCCCGCCGCCTCGAACCCCCAGTCGAGGAGTTCCCGCGCCTCCTCGTACACGGCGAGGCCGCCCCCGCCCTGCGGGTTCATCACCGTGACGACCAGGGTCCGGTCGCCGCGCCTCGCCGCGGAGATCAGCGTGTTGCCCGCCTTGCTCGTGTAGCCGTTCTTGACCCCGATGAGCCCCGGGTAGCGGGCCACACCGCCCGCGCCCGTGAGGAGCCGGTTCGTGTTGGCGATGCCGTACGACCAGGAGCCCGCCGGGAAGTCCGCGTACGCCGTCGAGCAGTACCGGGTGAACGCCGGGTCCTGGAGCCCGGCCCGGCCGAACACCGCCAGGTCGTACGCCGAGGACACCTGCCCCGGGGCGTCGTAACCGTCGGGGGACACCACGTTCGTGTCCAGGGCGCCCAGGGACCGGGCCTTCTCCTGCATCTGGCGGGCCGTCGCCTCCCAGCCGCCGTTCATCGCGGCCAGGACGCGTACCGCGTCGTTGCCCGAGCTGAGGAACACCCCGTTCCACAGGTCCGACACCTTGTACGTGTACCCCTCCTTCACCCCCACCAGGCTGCTGCCGTCGCCGATCCCGGTCAGCTCGGAATAGGCCACGGTGTGCTGGGCGGAGGCGTCGTGGCGGGGGAGCGCGGTGAGGGCGAACAGCGCCTTCAGGGTGCTGGCCGGCGGCAGCTTCCGGTGGGCGTTCCGCGCGGCGAGAACCTCTCCCGACGACGCGTCGGCCACCACCCACGACAGTGCGGAGACCGAGGGCACATCGGGGGCGCCGGCCAGCCGCTGCACCTGCGTGCCCCTCCGGTCGAGCCGTGCCGGGTCGACGTGCTGCCGCGCGGGCGGGGTGGGCTCCCCGACCACCCCGGCGACGGAGACGGAGCGTGCCGAGGGGGCCGCGGCGGCCGCGGGGGCGGGCAGCACCAGCAGCACCGCCGCGGTACCGGCGGCGACATGACGGACAGCTGACGTGACGATCATTCAGCCACCGTAGGAAGGCGGCGCGGGAGGCGCAGATCGGAGTGCGCCGACCGGGGTACTGGGTGTGGCGTACGGCGGCGCGTCGTGGGCCCGCCCGGGTGGTACGGGCTCCCGGGAGCGCCGCCGGTGTCGCTGGGCATCCTCGTGACGTGTCCTCACACCGCGACCGGAGCGGCGCGGTTCCCGCCGGAGTCACCGGAGCCACCCCCGCCGGACCGGCCACGAGTCCGCCCCGGGCCCCGTCAGGTCAGCGGGGACCCCGGCGACGGCCCGATCGGCCTCGACGGGAGCGGTACGGCCTCCGGGGGCCCGTCCGCGCTCCGGTGCCGGGGGCCAGGGTCGGCGGTGCGCCCCGAGCGCGTCCTCGGCCCCGGTGACCGGGTCGTCGTGGCCGCCACCCGCCGGGGCCTGGCCGAACTCCTGGGCAGGGGCGGTCCCACCGACCGGCCCGACGACCACAGGGCCGTGGTCGAAGCCGTACCCACGGAACGGAGTTGACCGTAGGATCTGACCCCGCCCCCGCTCCGGCCCGCCGGCCCCGCAGTCAGGAGTTCCCTCCGTGAACACACCGCACAGCGCCCCGTCCGGCCGGCCGCCGCACCGTCTGGACCCGGCGGGCGGCTGCCCGCACGCGGACAACGCCCGACTGCTCGCCGGGGGCGCCGTGGCCCCGGTGATCCTGCCCGGCGGGGTCGAGGGCATGGCGGTGCTCGGCCATGACGCCCTGCGCGACTTCCTCTCGCACCCCGACGTCGCGAAGGGCGCACAGCACTTCACCGCCCTCGCCGAAGGCCGCATACCCGACGGCTGGCCCCTGCGCACGTTCGCCGTCGTCCCCGGCATGACCACCGCGGACGGCGCCGACCACCGCCGCCTGCGCACCCTGGTCAGCAGGGCCTTCACCGCCCGCCGGGTCGAGGAACTCCGCCCACGCGTCGAGACCGTCACCGCCGGGCTCCTCGACGGACTCGCGGAGGCCGCACGGGCCGGCGACGGCGTGGCCGATCTGCGCCGTCACTACGCGCTGCCGCTCCCGCTCGGCGTCATCTGCGAACTCCTCGGCGTCGACCCCGCCCACCAGGACCGGCTGCACCGTCTCTCCAGCCTGGTCGTCGCCACAGACACCGAGCCCGCACAGGCCGTCGCCGCCAACCGTGAACTCACCGGACTCCTCGCCTCCATCGTCGCTGACAAGGCCGCGGCTCCCGGGGACGACCTGACCAGCGCCCTCATCGCGGCCCGGGACGAGGACGGCGACCGGCTCAGCGAGGCCGAGCTGATCGGCACGCTGCTCCTGCTGATCGTCGCCGGCCACGAGACCACCCTGAACCTGGTCACCAACGCGGTCAGGGCGCTCTGCGCCCACCGCGACCAGCTCGCCCTGGTCATCGAAGGACACGCCACCTGGGCCGACGTCGTGGAGGAGACCCTCCGCTGGGACAGCCCGGTCAGCTACTTCCCGTTCCGCTACCCCGTCCGCGACCTCACCGTCGACGGCACCCTCGTCCCCCGGGGCACCCCCGTCCTGGCCGGCTACTCGGCGGCGGGCCGGGACACGAAGGCCCACGGCCCGGACGCCGACCGCTTCGACCTCACCCGCACAGGGGCGGTGAAGCACCTCTCGCTCGGCCACGGCCCCCACTACTGCCTGGGCGCCCCGCTCGCCCGGATGGAGGCCGCCGTCGCCCTCGAGGCGCTCTTCACCCGCTTCCCCGAGCTGGACCTGGCCGTCCCCGAACCCGAGCTGCCCCGCCACTCCGGCTTCGTCGGGAACAGCGTCCGGAAGCTCCCCGTCCGGCCGGGCGGCTGAGGACTCCGGCTCCCCGGCCCCGCCCCCCGGCCCGCGTGAGCCGGGAGTTCAGCCGGCGCGCCCCCACGCGGACGCGGGGGAGGCCCGCAGCGCCGAGACGAGCCGCAGCAGCCGGTCCTCGTTCCCCGCGAGGCCCGCGGCGCGGAGCGCCTCGTCCGCCTCCGCCATCGGATTCGTGAGCATCACCCCCGCGTACGGGGCGAGCTGTGGATCGGTCAGCACGGCCTGGGTGGATTCGAGCAGCCGCAGATACGCCTGGGCGGCCGCGCGCTCGCTTGCGGTGATCGTGGTCATGTCGGGCTCCCTCTCGACAGTTCGGCGCTGACCACCCTCTCGTACGGGTCTGACAATCGCGTTCAGCCCCGCCCGTCGAGGTGCTCCAGGAGCCGTTCGAGGAAGACCCGCTGTCCCGCGACGAGCAGCGGAGCAGCGGCTTCCGTGGTGAACCAGCCCACCCGGTCGATCTCCGGGAACTCCCTCAGCACCCCCGACGTGGGCGGCCACTCCAGGGTGAAGGTGCCCGGCACGACCTCGGCCGGGTCGAGCGTGCCCTCGACGGCCCAGACGGTGACGACCTTTCCGCTGCGCTGCCGGGACTCCCCGAGGTCGACCCACGCGCCCTCCGGGGCCGGGAGCCCCAGTTCCTCCAGGAACTCGCGGCGCGCCGCGACCTCGGGAGCCTCGTCCGGCTCGTACTCCCCCTTGGGGATCGACCACGCGGCCTGCTCGCGGGAGGCCCAGAAGGGCCCGCCCATATGACCGATGAGGACCTCGACGCCACCGTTCGTCGCACGGCGGAAGACGAGGAGACCCGCGCTGCGTTTCTCCGGCATGCCGCCCAGTGTCCCCGAAGGACGCCGTCGCCGCAGGGGGCACGCCCCGCCCCCGTGCGCCCCCGTCTCACCCCTCCGCGCCGATCACCACCGGTCCGCCTTCCAGGTCCACCCCCCTCGTCCAGTGCGACGGCAGCCGCACCGAATGCCAGGGGACGAGCGACCCGCTCAGCCGGTGTCGCCCGAGCGGGGCGCCGTCCTGAGCGAGGGTCAGGACCGGACGGACGAGCAGTGCCGTGGGCCGGACCAGCAGCGGGACGGTCTCCGGGCCGAGGAGGCCGGGTGTCACCCACCGCAGCGGCCCCTTCGTCACCACCGGCACCCCGGGCGCGGGCCAGGGGCCGCCCGCGAGCCGCTCCCGTACGGAGGCCGCCACCGCCCGGCCCTCCGCGGCGGCCACCGGCGCCGGTTCCACCCCGCGCAGAAGGTTGCCGACGGCGAAGACCCCGGGCGCGGCGGTGCGGAAGAGGCCGTCCGTCGCCGGTCCACGCGTGCCCGCGGCCAGCGGCAGCCCCCGGGCCCGGGCGAGTTCGTGGTCCGGGATCCAGTCGCCGGTGAAGACCACGGTGTCGCACCGCAGGGTGCTCGTACGGCCGTCACGGTCCCGGATCGCCACCCCGCTCAGCCGCACGCGTCCGAGGACGTCCGTCACCACCGCGCCGGTGACCACCGGAACGGACCCGAACGCGGCCCGCCGGCCGGGCGCTTCGGTCACGACCGCGACCACGTCCACCCCGGCCGCGCGCAGTGTCCGCACGGCGTCGCGGGCCACGGGATCCCCGCCGACGACCACCGCCCGCCGCCCGACGCGTTCTGGCCGGGCCCCGAAGCGGAGCACCGTCCGCTGGAGTTCGCCCGTGGTCAGCACCCCGGCGGGCCGCGACCCCGGTACGAGCCTGGCGCTGCGGGGCCGTTCACGGGCCCCGGTCGCCAGGACCACCGCACGGGCCCGGACGCGTTCGAGCCCGGTCGGCGCGGTGACGTCCAGGGTGAGCGGTCCCGCCCAGCCGGTGGCGGACACGCCGGTACGGACGGTGGCCCCGGCCCGCAGCGCCGCCCGCACCGCTCGCCGGGCGTAGGCCGGACCGTCCAGCGGGCGGCCCCGGGCGTCCGCGCCGAATCCCGTACGGGCGCAGTGCCGGGGGACCCCGCCCGCGGTCTCGTCCCGCTCCAGGACCTCGACACGGCCCGCGCCCGCCGCGGCCAGGCGGGCGGCTGCGGCGAGCCCCGCGGGTCCCGCGCCCACGACGAGCACGTCGACCGTACGGTTCACCGCGCGCCCTCCCGGTACGTCCGGTGCTTCCCGTACCCCTCGAACAACGCCCGCACCTCCGCGCCGCAGTGGTGGCCCTGGCAGCGCCCGCCACGCGCGCGCGTGCGGCGGCGCAGCCCGTCGAGGCCCGCCGGGGGGATCGTCGAGGTGAGCGCGGACCGGATCTCGCCCCGGGTGACCCGCTCGCAGTGGCAGACGATCGCGCCGAAGTCGGGGTCGCGGGCGATGAGCCGGGCGTCCCGGTACGGGCGGGCGGAGGCCTCCCCGAGGTTCGGCATGCGGACCGGGGCGAGCGGCCGTTCGGGGCCCGGGTCGAGCCCGCAGTCGGCGAGCAGTCCGCGCACGTGCTCGGCGATGGCCAGGGAGGCCGTGAGCCCGGTGGAACGGATCCCGCCCGCCGTCACGTACCGCAGCTCCGGGTGCGCGGCGATCCGGTAGTCCTCCTGACCGGTGGCGGCCCGCAGCCCTGCGTAGACGGCCGTGACCTCCTCGTCGAGAAGCGCCGGAAGGATCCGGCCGCCCTGTTCGCGGAGTCCGGCGAGGCCTTCGGCCGTCGTGCCGGTCGCCGTCTTGTCGTCCAGGTCCTCGGCGGTGGGCCCGAGCAGGACGTTCCCGTACACCGTCGGCGCGATGAGCACCCCCTTGCCGAGGGGGCCCGGGACGGGCAGCAGGATGTGGCGGACCAGGTCGCGCGCGAACTTGTCGAAGACCAGCAGCTGGCCCCGGCGCGGGGTGACGGTGAAGTCCTCGCGGCCGACCAGCGCGTCGAACGCGTCGGCGTCAAGCCCGCAGGCGTTGACGAGGTGACGGGCCCGCAGCACCCCGCGCCGGGTCACCAGGCGGTGGTACGGATCGCCCGGACGCACCTCCTCCACCCGGCAGCCGAGATGCAGGTCCACCCCGGAGCGCACGGCCTGCGTGGCGTACGCGAGGGTCGTCGTCCACGGACAGATCACCGCCTCGCCCGGCACGTCGAGCGCGGCGAGCGCGCCCTGGCCCAGGTGCGGCTCCCTCGCGCGGAGTTCCGCGGCGGAGAGCGGCCGGGTCGTGCGGTGTCCGTTGCGTTCGGCCTTCTCCGCGAGCCGGGGGAGGGTGGCACGCTGCTCCTCGTCCCAGGCGACGAGGAGGGCCCCGAGCGGCTCCACGGGGATGCCGGTCTCCCGCGCGTACGCCGAGAGCATCCGGTGCCCGTCACGGACGAGCCGCGCCTCGAGCGTGCCGGGCACGGCGTCGAAACCGGTGTGCAGGATGGCCGTGTTCGCCTTCGACGTCCCCTCGCCCACGTCGTGCGCGGCCTCCACGAGCGCGATCCGCAGCGGGTGGCGGGCCAGCGTGCGGGCGATGGCGGATCCGACCACCCCGGCGCCGACGACCACGACGTCGTACGGCGCGTCGGCGTCGGCGGGGAGGGGGCCCGTGCGGGTGACGCTCATCCGTGGCCGTATCCGTCGCCGCCGGGGCCGGAGCCTGCGGTGGATCCGGAGGGCGAGCCGGACGCGGACCGGGGCCCGGCGGAAGGGCCTGCGCCGGATCCGGACAAGGAGCCGTCGCCGGAGGCACCGCCTCCGCCGGAATCCGTCCCCGCCCGGTCCACGGCCGCCGCCACCTCCTCACGGAACCGGCCGAGGCGGGCCGCCGCCTCGTCGCCCGAGATCCTCGGCTCGTACACCGCCGACGGCTTCCACTCCGGTACGGCCTCGCGGAGCGTGAGTCCCGGGTCGTGGCCGAGCCGGGCCACCGCGCCCACCCCGAGCGCCGTCGCGTCGGGCGACGAGGAGACCTCGACCGGGAGTTGCAACAGGTCCGCCTGGGTCTGCATGAGCAGCGCGGACCGCGTGAGCCCGCCGTCGGCGCGCAGGGAGCTCAGGGGCTCGTCCCTGTCGGCGGCGACGGCGGCGGCGAGCTCGACGACCTGGGCGGCGACGCCTTCGCACAGGGCGCGCACCAGATGTCCCGGTGTGGTGTCCAGACCGAGTCCGGTGAGGGAGCCGCGTACGTCCCCCCGCCACCAGGGCGCGGCGAGCCCCGCGAGCGCGGGGACGAAGGTGACCCCGCCGGCGTCCGGCACTCCGCCGCCGACCGGGTCGATCTGCTCCGCACCGGCGATGACGCCGAGGTCGGTGAGCCAGCGCACGGCCGAGGCGACCGTGTACACCTGGCCGTCGAGGCAGTGGGTGACCTGCCCTCCGAGCCGCCAGGCGACGCAGCTGACGAGTCCGGAGGCGGCGCGTCGGGCCCTCGGCCCGGTCTGGGAGAGGAGGAAGGCGCCCGTACCGTACGTGCACTTGGCGGCGGCCGGGTCGTCGGCGCTCTGGGCGAGCAGCGCCGCCTGCTGGTCCACCAGGAGTCCGGTGAGCGGCAGCGGCGGGCCGAAGGCGCTGGTGGTGCCGACGGGGGTGTCGCAGTCCACGACCATGGGAAGCCGTTCGCCGCCGAGGCCGTACAGGTCGAGGGCGGTCTGCGACCAGGCGACGGTGTCCAGGTCGAGGAGTCCGGTCCGGCCGGCGGTCGCCGCGTCGGTGACGAAGGCGCCGGTGAGCCGCCGGACGAGCCAGGCGTCGCTGGTGGTGACCACGCCGGCGCCGGTGGCGTGGCGGCGGATCCAGGCCATCTTCGGCGCGGCGAAGTAGGGGTCCACGGGGAGTCCCGTGAGGTGCCGCAACCGGTCGGCGTGGGCGTCGAGTCCGGCGCAGACGGTGGCCGCCCTGCGGTCCTGCCAGACGAGTGCGTCGGTGAACGGTTCGCCGGTGGCGGGGTCCCAGGCGAGGACGGTCTCGCCCTGGTTGGCGAGGCCCACGGCCACGACGGGCGTGCCCGCGTCGGCGAGCGCGGCTCGTCCCGCGGTGACCACGGAGTCGTACAGCTCACGCGGGTCGACCTCGACCAGGCCGCCCGGCAGGTAGCGGGGCCGTACCGGCGCCGTACCCGTGCCGATGACTCCGCGCTCGGGGCACAGGACGAGGGCCTTGGTGCCCGAGGTGCCCTGGTCGACGGCGAGTACCGGGCCGCCCGTCATCGTGCCGCTCCTGTCCCTGGGTCGTTTCGGTGACCGACTGATCACCGAAAGGGGTCAGGGTGCCGTCCCGCTCTCGCCTGCGTCAAGCCTCCCCGGCCGACACCGTCAGGTCTCTCACGCCCTACTGATGCAACGTCAAATGTAGTCCTTGGCCGGATAGTTGCGGCCCCCCGGAAAAGTGGACCGGCCGCATCCATCGCCCTCTATAGTGATCGCCGATCAACGGCCGGGACGCCCGGGGGACTGACCACCCCCACCACCCACCGAGGACCCATGTCATCCACACCACGCCCCACCCTCTGATGGCCGGGCAAGGCTTCCGGCCCGTCTACCACCCCGCGGGACACGACCACGCCCTGCGCAACGCCGTCCAGGACTTACGCACCGGCCGCTGGGTGGCGATGGCGCGGCTCCTCGGCGAGACGACGGACTGGGACAGCTGGACGCGGCGCACCCAGGTCCTCGCCGCCGTCGCCGCAGGCACCGACGTCGTCCACACCTGGCGCGCCGAACAGCCGGACAGCCTCGCCGCCACCGTGATGCACAGCCGGGTGGCCGTCGAGCGGGCCGTGCGCGCCCACCGCGCGGGCCATCCCCGTACCCGGGAGCTCTGGCAGGAGGCCGGGACCGCGTGCCGTGAGGCCACCGACCTCGCACCCGCCGACCCCGTGCCCTGGGTGGGTCTGATCGCCCTCGCCGCCCTCGACGGGCGCCAGCGCATGGCCGAACACCGGCTCTCCCCGCCGGCGCCCATGCTGCCGCCCGGCCCCTGGGGCCTGCTCGCCGAGGCGGAGAAGCGCGACCCGTACAACCGCGAAGCGCACCACCGCATGCTGCAGTTCGTCTACGCCCGGCGCCCCGGGCCGCTCTCCGAGGCCGTCAACTACGCCCACTGGGCCGCCTCCTCGGCGCCCGTCGGCTCCGCCCTGCACGTCCTCCCGCTCTACGTGCGGGTCGAGCGCTACCGGCGTGAGCGGGGCCACGAGCGCGCCCTCGACCTCCACTGGGTCGCCGAGGACGCCGTACGCGACGCCCGGCGCGCCCTCGACACCTGGTT
This sequence comes from Streptomyces sp. NPDC058671, assembly GCF_042716475.1. Taxonomy (NCBI): domain Bacteria; kingdom Bacillati; phylum Actinomycetota; class Actinomycetes; order Kitasatosporales; family Streptomycetaceae; genus Streptomyces; species Streptomyces sp. NPDC058671. The sequence continues at coordinate 69,377 of NZ_JBHXSA010000012.1, forward strand.
CCTCTTCTGCGCCACCGACGAGGCCTCCCTGCTCGACCTCAACCATCTGGCGCACGCCCTCTTCGGTGCCCTCCGCTTCACGGACGCGGCCCGGGTCTTCGAGTCGCTCGGCCCGTACTACACGACGCTCCCGTGGGGGTACCGGACTCCCCACCCGGACGACCGCGTACTCGCCGAAGAGGTCTTCCTGCGCGCCCGCGCCCGCTGTCTCGGCGGCTGACGCGCCGGCGCACCCCCGTAGTAGTCCCGGCGCACGCGTGGCCCCGCCGCGCGCCGGACAGGCCCCCCGACCCCGCTCACCCCCGTCCCCGGAGGAACCCGATGTCCCGCACGGCCGCCCCCACCGACGCGATACGCAAGCCACCCCCCGCCGCCGCCCAGGACGAGGAGGCGCGGCTGAGGGAGCTCGGTTACCAACCCGTCCTCGCCCGGCGCATGGGCGGCTTCGGCAACTTCGCGATCAGCTTCTCGGTCATCTCCGTCCTCTCCGGATGCATGACCCTGTACGGCTTCGGGATGGGCGCCGGCGGGCCCGCCGTCATGCTGTGGGGCTGGGCAGGCGTCGGCCTGTTCGTGCTGTGCGTCGGTCTCGCCCTGGCCGAGGTCACCAGCGCCTACCCGACCTCCGGCGCCCTCTACTACATGGCGGACCGGCTCGGCGGACGCCGCTGGGGCTGGTACACCGGCTGGCTGAACCTGCTCGGTCTGCTGGGGGCGATCGCCGGCATCGACTACGGAGCGGCGCTGTTCACCGGGGCCTTCCTCAACCTCCAGTGGGGCTTCGAACCCACCGCGGGCTCCACCTTCCTGATCTTCCTCGCGATCCTGCTGCTGCACGCCGTCCTGAACCTCTTCGGCGTCCGACTGGTCAGCGTGCTCAACTCGATCAGCGTCTGGTGGCACCTGACGGGTGTGGCGGTCATCGTCGGCGCCCTCGCGATCGTCCCCGACCGGCACCAGTCCGTCGGGTTCGTGTTCACCGAGTTCGTCAACGACACCGGCTGGGCCAACCCCTTCTACGTCGCCGCGATCGGCCTGCTCCTCGCCCAGTACACCTTCTCCGGCTACGACGCGTCCGCCCACCTCTCCGAGGAGACCGCCAACGCCTCCGTCTCCGCCGCCAAGGGCATCGTCCGGGCCATCTGGGTCTCCTGGATCGCCGGATTCGCCCTGCTCGCCGGACTGAGCTTCGCCATCCAGGACTACGCCGCCACGCAGAACAGCGCCACCGGCGTCCCGCCCGCCCAGATCCTCCTGGACGCGCTCGGGTCCGGCGGCGCCGCCGCCCTGCTGCTCGTGGTCATCGGCGCGCAGCTCTTCTGCGGCAACGCCGAGGTCGCCGCCGCCAGCCGGATGGTCTTCGCCTTCAGCCGCGACAACGCCCTGCCCGGCTCGGCGATCTGGCGGAAGGTCAGCGGACGCACCCAGACCCCGGTTCCGGCCGTCTGGCTCGCGGTGGCGGTCGCCGCGCTGCTCGCCGTGCCCTCGCTGTACTCCGCCACCGCCTACGGCGCCGTCACCGCGATCAACGTCATCGGCATCACGCCCGCCTACGCCATCCCGATCTATCTGCGCCTGCGCGCCGGAGACCGGTTCGTCCCCGGTCCGTGGAGCCTGGGCCGCTGGAGCAGGCCGATCGGCTGGACCGCCGTCGTCTGGGTGGCGATCGTCACCGTGCTCTTCTGCCTGCCGCAGAAGTCCCCGGTGACGGTCGACACCATGAACTACGCCGTGATCGCGCTCGTCGTCGTCCTCGTCCTGGCCAGCGTCTGGTGGTACGTCGCCCGCCGCTCGTACGGGACACCGACGGCGTACGGCACCGCGCGCGAGGAGGCGGAGATCTCGGAGGGCATCGTCTGACGACGCCCGGTCCCGCCCCGTGACCGCGGCACCGGACGGGGACCGGGCGCGCTCTCAGGCGCTGAACTCGTAGGTCCAGGCGGCCGACTGGGCCGAGAAGTCGATGTCCGTGATCTCCAGGGCGTGCCCGTGCTGATCGCTCACCACCCGGTGGACGAGCAGCCGGGCCGCGCCGCCTGCCGTCGTCGCGGCCGGACCCGGCGGGACGCCGACCGACTCCCGGTGGGTGATCCGCAGCCCCGCCTGGTGCATCCAGTGGTAGAGCAGCCGCAGATCCGGCTGCTGACGGCTGTCGCGGCACCGCCGGTACCGCGACAGCTGGGGGATCTCGGTGACAGCCCGCCGGGAGAACCACGACACCGCCCGCTGGAGCGCCCCGCCCTGCGGCCCGAGCACGACGTGCCGGTGGACGAGCGTCGGCTCGCCCGGGGCGAGCAGCAGTCGGGGCACCAGCGGGGTGGGCGCGGGCTCCCAGGCCAGCGAGGCCCGCACCAGGGCCTCCGCCGCGCGGGGGCCGCCGGGGAACGTCGGCCGCAGGGCCGTGAGGGCCGGGACGCTCGGCTCGCCCCCCGCTCCGGCGGCGGCGAAGGTGCCCCGCCGGTCGGTGACCACCAGCCGTTCGTCGCGCAGGAGCTGGAGCGCGCTGCGTACGGTCTGCCGGTTGACGTGGTACCGCTGGGACAGGGATCGTTCCGAAGGGAGCCGGCCGCCGGGGGAGATGCGCCGGTGTGCGAGATCCTCGCGCAGCGCGGCGGCGACCCGGAGATACAGCGGCGCCTCCGCCGGCGCTTCGGAATCGGGCTCGGCCATGATCAGACCCTCTCTTCGCTCAGCGTGACCGCATGGGCCGTGTGGGTGATCAATTCCTACCATTGGTCTAAACCATTTTACTAGACCACTTCGGCAGAGTGGCCGAAACGAACGCCGCGCCTTGTAATGAGGTACCAGGTGACGGGGACGAGGCCGCGGCGGCGGAAGAGGCGGGTGAGGCCGGATGACGACACCGTCGGAGCGCGCCGCTCGGGGCAGGGCGGCCCGCAAACGCGTCCCGCGCTCCTCGCACGGCCGCTGGATACCCAGCTCCCAGCGCCCCCACCCGATCGACGTCCTCGAGGGCCAGTCCCGGGACCGGCTGCCCGACCTCGTCCCGCTCCGCTACGGCCGGATGGTGACCTCCCCCTTCGCCTTCTTCCGCGGCGGCGCCGCGGTCATGGCCGCCGACCTCGCCGCCCTGCGCCACACCGGACTCACCGTGCAGCTCTGCGGCGACGCCCACCTCCTCAACTTCGGCCTCTACGCCTCACCCGAACGGACGCTGCTGTTCGATGTGAACGACTTCGACGAGACGCTTCCCGGCCCTTTCGAGTGGGACGTGAAGCGGCTCGCCGCCAGCGTCGCCGTGGCCGCCCTCCAGAACGGCAGCACCACCCCCAAGGCCCACCGGGCGGCCCTCCTGGCCACCGAGTCGTACCGGACGACCGTGCGCCGCCTCGCCGGCCTCGGTGAGCTCACCGTCTGGTACGAACGGATCGCCGCAGACGAACTCGCCCCCCTGGTCCGCCACGACGACCGTGCCCGCTTCGCCGACCGGCTGGCCCGCGCCCGCCGCCGCACCAGCCTCCAGGCCCTGGCCAGGCTGACCGAGGCCGACCCGGCCGGAGTCCGGCACATCGTCGACGACCCGCCGCTGCTCGAACGCACCACGGACATCGACCGCGTCACCCTCGGCAAGGTCTTCAGCGACTACCGCAGCTCGCTCGCCGAGGAGCGGCGCGTCCTCCTCGACCGCTACCGCTTCCGCGACGCTGCCCGCAAGGTCGTCGGGGTCGGCGGCGTCGGCACCCGCTGCTTCGTCCTCCTCCTCGAAGGCCGGGACGAAGGAGACCCGCTCATCCTCCAGATCAAGGAGGCCGGCCCGTCCGTCCTGGAGACGTACCTGGCCCCGAGCGCGTACAGCCACCAGGGGCGCAGGGTCGTCTGCGGCCAGCGCCTCATCCAGGCGGCGAGCGACATCTTCCTCGGCTGGATGACCGGACCGGAGGAACGGCACTTCTACTGGCGCCAACTGCGCGACATGAGGGGCTCGGCCGAGGTGGAGACCATGTCGCCGGCCGCGCTCAGGGAGTACGCGCGGCTCTGCGGCCGCGCCCTGGCCCGCGCCCACGCCCGCTCCGGGGACCGTGTCGCGATCGCGGCCTACCTCGGCGGCTCGGACGTCTTCGACCGGAGCGTCGCCGACTTCGCCCTCGCCTACGCGGGCCAGAACGCCGACGACTACGCCGCGCTCGGCGCCGCCATCGCCGCGGGCGTCGTGACGGCGGCGCCGGACGCCTGAGCCCGGCCCGAGCCGAACGAGTGGCCCCGTTGTGCCCTCGTGAGACCGGAGGGGCTCAGGAGGTCGTCAGGTGGATCATCCTGTGGTCGGAAAGGCCGCCGTCCACGACACGGCAGGAGTACGAGGGCCCCTGCGGACCGAAGACGTAGTCGATCTTGTTGCCTCCGTCCGTGGCCTCGCCGGTGGGCGGTGCGCCCGGAGTCGGCTGCCCGCACTCCTGGTGGCCGGTGTAGAGGGTGCTGAGGTGGGCGACGTCCTGGGTGGTGGTGTTCAGATCACCGCCGTAGTAGGCGGCGTACCCGCCGGCGGTGAACATGTCGACGTTCTCGCCCATCTTCGCGGCCTGCTTCGGACGGAACTGGTTGTCGGGATCCATGTCGTCACCGACCAGGTTGCCGTGGGTGTCACGGTAGGGACCGCTGCTGAAGTGGGCGTTGCAGTACGCGGAACCCTCGGCCGGCACGACCGCGCAGAGCATGGGCCGCTGCTCCGTGCCGGCTGGCGACGGCAGGACGGTGCCCTGGTACCAGGTGTTGCCGTCGGGCACGGCGAGGGCGATGCCGAACGCTCCGCGGTCGGCCTTGTCGGTGCCGTCCGAGCAGTTCTTCTGCGCCCGGACGACCGTGCCGTCGGTCGCGGTGGCCACGCTGTAGTACGTCGGCATGAACCGGACGACCAGGGGTCCGGCCCACCTCTCCAACTCCAGCTCCAGGGGCAGGGCGGCCTTCTCGCAGATCTCCTGGAAGAAGATCGCGTCGGGCCGCCTGGTGCCCATGGCGGCGTGGAGAGCGGTCGAGACCTTGCCGGCGACGGTCGCCGGCGTGGCGTACCTCAGACCGCATTCGGGGGCGGGGTTGTTGTTGGCGCAGACGTTCCACGAGACGACATCGCGCGCTCCGGGGGCCTGGGCGGTGGGCGCGGGCATGTTCCCGGTGGAGGCGCCCTCCGTGCCGACCTTCTCCAGGGTGAAGCGCTCCCAGGAACCGAGGGCCTGGGGATCGGAGACGGACGTACGCGCGCGCAGCAACCCGCGGTCGGGGTACGTGCCGAGCTCCGCCGCCACGTACCTGCCGTTGTGGGCCAGCAGGCCGAAGGCGCCTCCGGCCAGGGGCTTCAGCCTGAAACGCTCCCAGGATCCGGTGGTCGTCCCACGGGTGCGAAGCAAGGACGCGTCGGCGTCCCCCTCCGCCGTCACGTAGTTGCCGGTGGCCTCCGAGCGGAAGCTGACCGTCGTCCCGTACTTCTTCACGTCCGCGAGGTAGTCGGTGTGCAGGGTGAAGAGCTCCCAGCCCTTGGCCGCGGTGGCCTCCGGGTTGGCCCGGAGCTTCGTGTCACCGTTCGGCCCGGCGGACACGGTCACGTAGTGACCGCTGACCTTCAGCGCCCATCTCTGTCCCGCCGACGACGGGGGCACCGTCGGGTCGGCGGCTACGGCCGGCGGCGCGGCCAGCGCCACGGCGCTGACGGCGGTGAGCAGCGCCGCCAGCGCGAGGCGTATCGGCTTCAACATGCCTGTTTCCTTCGTGAGTCATCCGCACCGGTGTGGGGATGTGAACGAGGGGAAGTCAAGCATGATCAAGATCCGGTCCATGTCCGGTTCCCCCAGGACGACTCCTGGCTAGACGTGGCGGCGCAGCGGCGGTTCCGCCGGCGTGTCGGCCACCGGCCCGAAGAGCACGGCCCGGGCCACCGGCGGCGCGAAGAGCGAGGTCAGCGGGGCGGTCAGGGTGAGCGCCGCACGGAACGGCGCTCCCACCGTCGGATCGCCCGCGGCCCGCGCCTGCACCCGGCTCAGATACCAGCCGACGGCCTTGTCCAGCGGCCCCGGCCGGGCCGCGTCACCGGTCGCGCCGGGCATCTTCTTGTCGGCGCCCGCCGAGATGTCCCAGGCCTGCCGCGACGCTTCGAGCAGCGCGCGCTGCACCTGCCGCGTGGTCGGGGTGCGCCGGGGGTCGGCGAGCGCCCGCCGCAGCGCCACCGCGCCGAGCGCGGCGACCGCCATCCCCTGCCCGTAGATGGGGTTGAAGGCGCACAGCGCGTCGCCGGTGGCGAGGAACCCGGCCGGGCGGCGCCCGGGACGGTCGTACCGCCGCCGGATGTTGGCGGTGCCGCGGAATCCGTACACCGGGGACTCCGGTTCGGCCCGCGCCAGCCAGTCGCTGACCACCGGATGCGGCAGCCGCTTCGCGTACTCCTCGAACGCGCCCTCCTCCGTCGGCGGTTCGTCACCGCGCAGCCCCGACAGGGTGACCAGGTGCCGCCCGTCGCCGAGGGGCAGCACCACGCCGCCGTACACCTGGGCGGGACCGGGCACGATGTAGTAACCGGTCGCGTCGGTCCCCTCGTCCCCCGCCGGAGCCCGGTAGACCCGGGTGCCGTACGCCAGACCGGTGTCCAGGATCTCCTCGTGCGCGGCCTCCGCGCCGATGTCCGCCAGCCAGTCGGCCGCCTTCGTGGACCGCCCCGACGCGTCCACCACCAGATCGGCCGCGAGGGTCCACGGCTGCTTGTCGGCCCCCGCGCCGCGCTGACGCAGCCGTACGCCCCGGACACGCGCGGAGTCGCCGGTCAGGCCCACCGTCTCCGTACCCTCCATCAGTTCGATGCGCGGGTCGGCGAGCACCCGTTGCCGCACCAGCCACTCCAGCTGGGGACGCGGACCGGTGTAGAAGTGCGCGGTCGCCGCCGTGCGGTTGAACCACTGCCCGTTCTGCCACTGGACCATGTCCTCGGGGACGCCCACCTTGGGCGCGCCGAGCGCGTGCAGCTCGTCCATGAACCCGGGGAGCAGCTCGTCGAGCGCCTGCTGTCCGCCGGCGATCAGGACGTGCAGGTGCCGGCCCTGCGGCACGCCCGGCCGTGCCTCGGGCCCCTCCGGGAGGCGGTCGCGCTCGACGACCGTCACCCGCTCCGCGTGCTCGGCCAGCACCCGAGCGGCAAGCAGCCCGGCGAGACTTCCCCCGATGACCACCGCGTGACGTGTCGCGCGGTGCCCCAAGTCGTCGGCCATGTGCGCCCTTTCGTGTCGTGGAACTCCGACGGCCCAGTATCCACGCCGGTACGCTCACGGTCGCGTCCCGTCACCCACGTCCCGGCCACGGCCGCACGGTTTCGGCCGTGCCCGGACCGCAGCAGCGGGAGGGACGGACCACCTCGGCCTGGACCGGGCCGGACGGGGCAGGCCGGGCCGGATCGGATCACGCTCGGATCAGCTTCGGAGTAGGACGGGATCAGGCCCGGGCAAGCCGGGACCAAGCCTGGACGAGGCCGGGCAAGCCGGGACCAGGCCCGGACGAGGCCGGGCAAGCCGGGACCAGGCCCGGACGAGGCCGGGACCAGGCCCGGATCAGGTCGGGTCGGGCGTCCCCAGCTCAGCGAGGGCGCTCGTCAGCCACTCCACCCAGAAGCGCTCCATGTCGATCCCGCCCCTCAGGACGAGATGGCGCAGGCGGTCGGCCTCCGTGCTGCGGCGCTCCGCCGGGAAGTCCCGGGTCTCGATCGTCAGGTACTCCTCCAACTGCTCCCGGTGCAGAGCGAGATGACGGGACAGCTCCGCGCGCAGCCCCGCCGCGCCGACCACGGCGGCCGCCCGCATCCGCAGCAGCAGGGCGGCCCGCATCGGCTTCGGGTCCTCCGATCTCGCGACCCAGGTGCCGAGTTCGGCGCGGCCCGCGGGCAGCACCTCGTACTCCTTGCGCTGCCCCCGCGTGGGGACCGGGGTGGGCAGGGCACGGATGTGCCCCGCCTGCTCCAGCCTGCCCAGCTCGCGGTAGATCTGCTGGTGCGTGGCCGACCAGAAGTAACCGATCGACTTGTCGAAGCGGCGCGTCAGTTCGAGGCCGGAGGACGGCTTCTCGAGCAGCGCGGTCAGGATCGCGTGCGGGAGGGACATGCACGCATCCTAGGAGCGGCCGGCCACGGCGATCACAGGGTGGCCGCGAGCCGGGTGCCCTGGTCGATGGCCCGCTTGGCGTCCAGCTCGGCGGCGACGTCCGCCCCGCCGATCAGGTGCGCCACCCGGCCCGCCGCCACCAGCTCCTCGTACAGGTCCCGGCGCGGCTCCTGCCCGGCGCAGAGCACGACCGTGTCGACCGGCAGCAGCTGTGCCTCGCCGCCGATCGTCACGTGCAGGCCCTCGTCGTCGATCCGGTCGTACGACACGCCCGCCACCATCGCCACGCCCCGGTGCTTGAGCTCCGTGCGGTGGATCCAGCCCGTGGTCTTGCCGAGTCCCGCGCCGACCTTGGTCTCCTTGCGCTGGAGCAGGTGCACCTGGCGCGGCGGCGCGGCGCGCTCGGGGGCCCGCAGTCCACCCCTGTTCTCGTACGAGGTGTCCACGCCCCACTGGCGGAAGTACGTCTCGGGGTCCTGGCTCGCGCCCTCGCCGCCGTCCGTGAGGAACTCCGCGACGTCGAAGCCGATGCCGCCCGCGCCGATGATCGCGACGCGCTCCCCGACGGGCGCGCCGTCCCGCAGCACGTCCAGGTAGCTGACGACGCTCGGGTGGTCCACGCCCGCGATGGCGGGGGTGCGGGGGGAGACGCCGGTGGCGACGACGACCTCGTCGTAGCCGTCCAGGTCGGTGGCGGCGACCGCGGTGCCGAGGCGCACGTCGACCCCGCGCTCGGCGAGCTGCACGCGGAAGTAGCGCAGGGTCTCGTGGAACTCGTCCTTGCCGGGGACCCGCTTGGCGACGTTGAGCTGCCCGCCGATCTCGTCGGCGGCGTCGAAGAGGGTCACCGAGTGGCCGCGCTCGGCGGCCGACACCGCGCAGGCGAGGCCGGCCGGGCCGGCGCCGACGACGGCGATCCGCTTGGCGCGGCGGGTGGGGGAGAGGACCAGCTCGGTCTCGTGGCACGCGCGCGGGTTGACCAGGCAGGAGGTGATCTTCAGGTTGAAGGTGTGGTCGAGGCAGGCCTGGTTGCAGCCGATGCAGGTGTTGATGGTGTCGGCGCGGCCGGCCGTGGCCTTGGCGACGAAGTCCGGGTCCGCGAGGAAAGGGCGGGCCAGCGAGACCAGGTCGGCGCGTCCGTCGGCGAGGATCTCCTCGGCGACCTCGGGCGTGTTGATGCGGTTGCTGGTGACGAGCGGTACGGAGACCTCGCCCATCAGCTTCTTCGTCACCCAGGTGTAGGCGCCGCGCGGCACGGAGGTGGCGATGGTGGGGATGCGCGCCTCGTGCCAGCCGATGCCGGTGTTGATGATGGTGGCGCCCGCGGCCTCGATCTCCTTGGCCAGCCGGACGACCTCCTCCAGGGTGGAGCCGCCGGGGACGAGGTCCAGCATGGAGAGGCGGTAGACGAGGATGAACTCCTCGCCGACACGTTCGCGGATGCGGCGGACGATCTCCAGCGGGAAGCGGACGCGGTTCTCGTAGGAACCGCCCCACCGGTCGGTGCGCTGGTTGGTGGCGGAGGCGATGAACTCGTTGATGAGGTAGCCCTCGGAGCCCATCACCTCGACGCCGTCGTAACCCGCCTCCTTGGCGAGTTCGGCGCAGCGGGCGTAGTCCTCGACGGTCTGTTCGACCTCGGCGTCGGTCAGCTCGTTCGGTACGAAGGGGCTGATCGGGGCTTTGAGGGCGCTGGGCGCGACGAGGGCGGGGTGGTACGCGTACCGGCCGAAGTGCAGGATCTGCATCGCGATCCGGCCGCCGGCCTCGTGCACGGCGTCGGTGATCAGCCGGTGCTCGGCGACCTCGTCGGCGGTGGTGAGCTTGGCCCCGCCGTCCCACGGGCGCCCGGCGTCGTTGGGCGCGATGCCGCCGGTGACGATGAGGCCCACGCCGCCGCGTGCCCGCTCGGCGTAGAAGGCGGCCATGCGCTCGAAGCCGTGCTCGGTCTCTTCGAGGCCGACGTGCATCGAGCCCATGATCACCCGGTTGGGCAGGGTGGTGAACCCGAGGTCGAGCGGGCTCAGCAGGTGCGGGTACGGGGTCATGGGGCGCCTCCTCGCGCGGGATGGTCGCCCTCAGTTGTAGGGGACCCCCTCCCGTTATGCAACTAGTTGCAGAAGGTCGGGGACGTGATGTGTACTACTCGGTAGCAAGAGCGCCCGTCATCTGGTGGCCGGAACGGCTCCACCGCCGTGACAGGAGCGCCTTTGCCCGGCTACTCGGTCACCGGCCGTGCCGCCGCCTCGAGCAGCACGTCCAGGTCCTCCGGCGTCCGCGGCTCCGGCGCGTCCGCGGCCAGCAGGCCCCGCGCCCGCAGCAGCCTGGCCACGGCCGTCCCCCAGGGCCTTCGCAGCCGGGCCGCGTCGAGCAGCGCGTCGTCCGCGAGCAGCTCGGCGACCGGACCCGTGCGCAGACCGGCGGGGGAGAGCACCGCGGCCTCGTCCGCCCACCGCAGCGCCAGGTCCACGTCGTGCGTCGCCATGAGGACCGTCGTCCCGGCCTCCCGAAGCCGCCCGAGCGCGTCGAGCAGCCGTTCCTGCCCGTGCGGGTCGAGCCCGGCCGTCGGCTCGTCCATGATCAGCACCCTCGGCCGCATGGCGACGGCCCCCGCGATCGCGGCCCGCTTGCGCTGACCGAACGACAGCAGATGCGTCGGCCGGTCCGCCAGGGCCACGATGTCCAGCGCCTCCAGAGCCTCCTGGACCCGCAGCCGCACCTCGTCCTCGGGCAGCCCCAGGTTCATCGGACCGAACGACACGTCCTGGCCGACCGAGGCGGCGAACAGCTGGTCGTCCGGATCCTGCGTCACCAGCTGCACGGTGGTCCGCAGCCGGGTCAGCCCCTTCCGGTCGTACGCCACCTCCGCCCCGTCCAGGAACAGCGAACCGCTCCCGCAGCGGAGCCCGCCGCTGAGCAGCCGCAGCAGGGTCGTCTTGCCGCTGCCGTTGCGGCCGAGCAACGCGACCGCGCGCCCCCGCACCACCGGGAAGTCCACGCCCGTCAGGACGGCCGGCCCCTCCTCGTAGGCGAAGCCCGCGTTCACCAGCTCCACCACGGGAGCCGCAAGGGAGGCGGGCGGCGAAGGCGGCGGAGGCGTCACGGACGTCACGGCAGGAGCCTTTCCAGTACGAGGGTGAGGGCGACGAGCCCCGCGAGCAGCGCGCCCGTGGCGGCGAGGAACCGGCGCGACAGCACGCACCCGGGCACCAGCACCCGCAGCGTCCCGTCGTACCCCCGCCCGGCGAGCCCCGACTGCAGGCGCTGCGCCCGGTCGAAGGCCCGGACGAACGTCGTCGCGCCGAGACCGGCGAGCGAGCGCCAGGCCGCGGCCCGGGTGGTGTGCCCGAGCCGGGCGGCCTGGGCCTGCCGGATCCTGGACAGCGAGTCGAGCAGCAGGAAGATGATCCGGTACATCACGAGCGCCACGTCCACCACGGGCGCCGGCACCCCCGCCCGGACGAGCCGGGGCAGGACGTCCGAGACCGGGGTGGTGAAGGCGAACAGCAGCACCCCGAGCGAAGCCGCCGCGGTCCGCAGGAGCAGTTCGACCGCCTGGACCGGACCTCCCGGGGCGAACGCGACGACCCCGCGGGCGCCGCCCACCTCGAAGAGCAGCGGAACGGCACCCGTGACGCAGAAGCCGAGCGGGACGCGGAACGCCTGCCAAAGGGCCCTGCCCGGCACACCGGCCGGCCCGAGCAGCACCCCGAGCGTGACCGCGGCCACGAGTACAGCCCCCGGCCACGGCGGCAGACAGACCGCGCACAGGGTCAGACCGAAGCCGAGGAGCGCCTTCTCGGCGGGATGACGGCGGCGCCAGCGACTGCTGTGCGCCGCCGCGTCGATCGGCAGCATCGGCGGCTACGCGTCCCGCCCGTCGGCCGGAACCCCCGGGCCGCCCTGCTCCCGGGCTCCGGACGCCACGACCGCACCGTCGACGGGGCCCCCGGCAGCCCCGGATGCCCCAGGGATCTCAGGGATGCCGGCGGCCCCGGAAACCCCGGCGGCCCCGGAAACCCCGGCGGGCGCGGAGGCCCTGGCAGCCTCCGATGCCCCAGCGGGCTCAGCGGGCTCAGCGGCCCCAGCGGCCCCAGCGGCCCCAGCGGCCCCAGCGGCCCCAGCGGCCCCAGCGGGCCCGGAGGCCCCAGCGACCCCGTGGGCCTCAGCAGGCCTGGCGGCCTCAGCGGCCCCGGCAGGCCCGGCGACCCCCGATGCTTCAGCGGCCCCGGCGGCTCCAGCAGGCCCGACGACCCCCGATGCCTCAGCAGCAGCCCCGGCGGCCCCGTCCACTGCGGCCGCGCCGGCCCGCGCGGCGCCCTGCCTGCGCCCTCGCCGCAGACCGAAGTAGTACGCGAGGACCCCGGCGCCCAGCGCCGCCTGGAGCGAGAACAGCGCGGACTCGACCTCCCCGGACGGCGGCTCGTACAGCGGCGTGAACCACGGCTCGTAGTCCGGCCGGAGCTCCGTGATCGCGGTCTCCGCCTCCGCGTCCGCCCCGGTGAACGGTTCCTCCTTGTGGTCCCCGAGCCCCAGCGCGAGCGGCAGTACCGCGAGCGCCGCGACGACGAGCAGCAACAGGGCGTTGATCTTCGCGTTCCGGCTCATCGCGCGGCCGCCTCCTCGCGTCGCTCCGCCGTCCGCCCGGCGAGGACGCCGAGCCGGATCAGATCGCCCTTGCTGGACTGCGTGAGCAGCCGCATCACGAGCACGGTCAGCAGGCCCTCGCTCACGGCCAGCGGAATCTGCGTCACCGCGAAGATCCCGCCGAACTTGGCGAGCGCGCCGGCCACGCCGCTGCCCGGGTCCGGGAAGGCGAGCGCCAGCTGCACACTGGTCACGCAGTACGTCGACAGGTCGGCGACGAACGCGCCGAAGAAGACGGCGACCATCAGCGGCGTACCGGACCGGCGCAGCAGCCGGTACGTGCCGTAACCCGCCCAGGGGCCGACGATCGCCATCGAGAAGACGTTCGCGCCGAGCGTGGTGAGCCCTCCGTGGGCGAGCAGCAGGGCCTGGAAGAGCAGGGTGATCGTCCCCAGGACCGCCATGATCGGCGGCCGGAACAGGATCGCGCCCAGACCCGTCCCGGTCGGATGCGAACAACTACCGGTCACGGACGGCAGCTTGAGAGCCGAGAGGACGAAGGTGAAGGCGCCGGCGGCGCCGAGCAGAAGAGTGGACTCGGGGTTGGACCGTACCTCGCGGGTCAGCGCGCGGACCCCGTGGACGATGAACGGTGCGGACGCGACGCCCCAGGCGGCCGCGTGCACAGGGGGTAGGTACCCCTCGGCTATATGCATGGTTGGGAGACCCTCTCCAGCACCTCGTGGATGGACAACGCACCCTGGCCGGTCTCCTGGCTGACGGTCATACGCCCGGACTCCGCCTTCCCACACCACGGCGGTCTCCCGTCGCGGTCCAGTGGCTTCCCCGAGGGTGACATCCCGCGGGGGTGGAGCCGGACCTCCCGATCACAGTGGCGAGGGCCGCACCGGTACTGCACCGGTTTCCCGTACACCAAGGCCCTGCGACACTAGTGCGTTGACCAGGTACATCACAACACGGTCGCCACCCGGTGCGGCTTCTCGCTCACACAGCGCTGTCACTCCTTGCGGTAGGCGTACGCCTCCGACGCCGCCGCCACCACCGCGTCGAGGTCCGCTCCCGCGCTCGCCGTGACCAGCGCGGCGACCGCGCCCTCGACGAACGGCGCGTCCACCAGACGGGAGCTCTCGGGAAGCTCGTCGCCCTCGGCGAGCAACGCCTTCACGGTGAGCACCGCGCTCCCCAGGTCGACCATGATCGCCACGCCGGCGCCCCGGTCCGCGGCCTTCGCCGCCTCGCAGATCAGCTCGGAACTCGTCCCCAGACCACCGTCCGGAGTCCCGCCGGCGGGGACGATCGGCGCCAGGTCGCCGCCACCGGACAACCCCCTGGCGAGCTCGGCCACGGCTGTCGCGACGGCGGCACTGTGCGAGACGAGCACGATGCCGACCCGCACGGAACCGTCGCGGACCGGCGCGCCCCGGCTCGCGGCGCTCATGACGCCCCCTCCGCACGCGCGGTGTCGTCCAACGCGGCGAACAGCAGCGCGGACGAGGTCGCCCCCGGATCCTGATGCCCCACCGACCGCTCGCCCAGATAGCTGGCCCTGCCCTTGCGCGCCCGCAGCGGTACGGTCGCGAGGGCGCCCTCCTCGGCTGCGGCACGGCCGTCCCCGAACGACTCCCGCAGGCCCTCCACGGCCGGGAGGAGCGCGTCCAGCATCGTCTTGTCGCCCGCCTGCGCGCCGCCCAGCTGCGACACGGCCGTCACGCCGGAGCCGAGCGCCTCCGCCAACCGCGCCCGGGTGACCCGCTCGTCGTCGCCGAGGGTCTTGCCGGTACGACGCAACAGCGTGCCGTACAGCGGTCCCGACGCGCCGCCCACGGTGGAGATCAGCTGCCGTCCCGCGACGGTCAGCACCGCGCCCGGCGTCGCCGGCGCCTCCTCGGCCAGGGTCTCGGTGACGGCGGCGAACCCCCGCCTCAGATTGGCCCCGTGGTCGGCGTCGCCGATGGCCGAGTCGAGCTCGGTGAGCCGGTCCGCCTCACGGTCGACGGCCTCGGCCACCGCGGTCAGCCAGCGCACCAGGAAGTCCGCGCCGAAGGTCTCTGTCATGCCGGTCCCCTCTCCCATCCCTCGTCTCACCGACCCCAGCGCAGCGCGGGCGTCTGCACGGGAGCGTCCCAGAGGCGGAGGAGTTCCTCGTCCACCTCGCACAGCGTCACCGAACAGCCGGCCATGTCGAGCGAGGTCACGTAGTTCCCGACGAGGGTACGGACCACCGGCACGCGGCGCTCGCCCAGGACGCGCTGCACCTCGGCGTTGAAGCCGTACAGCTCCAGGAGGGGAGTCGCGCCCATGCCGTTGACCAGCGCGATCACCGGCCCGGACGGGCGGAGGTCCTCGACGACGGCGTCGACGGCGAAGTCCGCGATCTCCCGGGAGGTCATCATGGGCCGCCGCTCACGGCCCGGCTCGCCGTGGATGCCGATGCCCAACTCCAGTTCCCCGGCCGGCAGGTCGAAGGTGGGGCTGCCCTTGGCGGGGGTGGTGCACGCCCCCAGGGCCACGCCGAAGGACCGGCAGCGCGCGTTGACCAGGCGGGCGATCGCCTCCACCCGTTCGAGGGGCGCGCCCTCCTCGGCGGCGGCGCCCGCGATCTTCTCCACGAAGAGCGTGCCGCCGGTGCCGCGCCGCCCCGCCGTGTACAGACTGTCCGTCACGGCGACGTCGTCGTCGACGAGGACCTTGGCGACCTGGATGCCCTCGTCCTCCGCGAGTTCCGCCGCCATCTCGAAGTTCAGCACGTCTCCGGTGTAGTTCTTGACGACGAACAGCACCCCGGCGCCGCTGTCGACGGCCGCCGCGGCCCGCACCATCTGATCGGGCACCGGAGACGTGAACACCTCCCCGGGACAGGCGGCCGCCAACATCCCGGGCCCCACGAACCCCCCGTGCAACGGCTCGTGCCCGGACCCGCCGCCGGAGACCAGGGCGACCTTCCCCGCCACGGGCGCGTCCCGCCGCACCACGACCCGCCGCTCGACGTCGACGGTGAGCTCGGGATGAGCCGCCGCCATCCCCCGCAGCGCGTCGGCGACCACGGTCTCGGGAACGTTGATGAGCATCCTCATGGATACCTCCTGGTGAGACTGGCGGGCTAGCCGCTCGGCAGGGTCTTCGCAGGTCAGAACGGGTGAGGGGGCTGCGCGGTACTGACGCTGACTCGCCGCTGTCCCATCTGATGATTCGTCAGATGGGGCTCGCGGGGGGTGGGCTTTGCCGGTGCGCATCGTGGTCGCCATTATCGGCACGAGATCGCCTGTACGCACGAGCGCGTGGGAAACGCTCTCGTCGTGGCCCAGGATGACGTTCCTCCCCTCGCCATCCCGCGGGGTCCCGGTCAAAAAGTACGGCGATCTCGCCGGGCGACGAGGGAAGACCCCCGTCACCTCTGGACGATCATGGATCGGGGACGTTTGGAAACCTCGATGGGGCGCAGACGTTCGTTCACGCCAGCTTTATTCACCAAGGTAGGAGACGCATCATGGGCATTCTGGCTTGGATTCTCATCGGGCTTCTCGCGGGTCTCATCGCGAAGGCACTGATGCCGGGCAAGGACCCGGGCGGCATCATCATCACCATGCTGATCGGTATCGCGGGCGGTCTGCTCGGGGGCTGGCTCGGCAAGGTCATCTTCGGTGTCGACTCCATCGACGGCTTCTTCGACCTCTCGACCTGGATCGCCGCCATCGCCGGCTCCGTCATCCTCCTCGCCGTCTACCGGCTGGTCACCGGCAACAAGCGCCATCACAGCCACGCCTGAGCGACCCAGCCCCATCCCTGGACGGACACGGCCCCCCTCCTTGCGAGGCGGGGCCGTTCCGCTGCCCGCCGAGGCGTCACCGCCCGACGCGTGGCCGCTGCCACGCACCGACGGACGTCGCCTGCCTCCCCGCAGACACCGCCCCCTGCGAGGAAGCCCCCAGCCTGTTGGTGCAAGGGCCCCGCTTCCATGCCCTGTGAGAGTCACGCCTCCCAGGGCGCGCAGCGTCGCACGTTGTGCGCGAGGGCCTGGAGTACGTCGGTACGGGTCGGCTGGGTGGGGAGGAGGCGGTTCAGGTCACAGGGCATGTCGGGCTGTTCGGGTGGCAGGAAGCCGAGCTGGGCCACGCGGGCCATGCCGCGTGCCCGGGACTGTGGTGCGGTGGGGTCGGCCAGCAGTGGTCCGTCGACCGGGCGGTCGGATTCGTCGAGGAAGTCGAGGCACGCACGTTCGAGGTCGGCCGCGGTCAGCCGGGCGGGGCCGGCGGTGACCCAGTGGAGGCCGGGGGCTGTGGTGTCGCCGCGAAGCTGGGCTTCGGTCAGTGCGGTGACGTAGTCGACGAGGGTCTCCATCGGGAGGATGTCGGTCCAGTGGTCGGGCTGGACGGGCAGTGCGCCGGGTCGTGCCTGCAGCAGAGCGGTGAAGAGGGCATGCGGGAATTGGTGTCGAGGCGGAGTGGGGGCGTTGCGGGCGGCGAACAGCAGGGCGGTGCGCACGATGGCGACGGGCTGGCTGCAGTGGGCGGCCAGTTCTTCGGCGCGGCGCTTGGACCGGCCGTAGGCCCGCATGGAGCGGGCGGCGAGATCGTCTCCCGGGACCTCGAAGGCGGCTGCGGCGGAGGAGAGCAGGACCACGGGTACGCGGGCTTCCTCGGCGAGTTCGAGAATCCTGCGGGTGCCGTCGGCGTTGACGTTGGTGAAAGCGGTGGGGTCACGGGGGGCGAAGTCGGTGACGGCCCCGCAGTGCACGATGACGTCGATGCCGGCGGCCAGTTCGCTGCGCTGACGGGGGCTCAGTCCCAGGCCGTCGATGCTCAGGTCGGCCTGCAGGCAGGCGGTGGCCCCCTCGGGCCGGCGGCGGTGGACGAGTGCGGTGACATCGTGGCGCGCTGCCAGTGCGGGAAGAAGGTTTGCCCCGATCACCCCGGTCGAGCCGGTGAGAAGGACGGTGGGGCGGGCTGCGGTCATGGTGGCCTCGGGGCTGTGGAGTGAGGAAGAGGGCAGTCCGGTAAGGGGTGTGGCGTGGCCTGGAGGGCTGCGGTGTATCAGGTCATCGCCGGCCGTTCGCGCTCAATGCGGCACTGACCCGTTGCGCGGCGGGGTACTCCACCGGGTGGCAGTGGGTGAGACCCTCGAGGGACTCCCCGCTCGCGAAGCGCGTGAGTAGCTCGGCGGCCTGTTGGGGAAGTTCCAGATGCATCGCATGGTCGGTGCCGTACACCAGCACGATGCGGGCGTCGGAACAGGCCGAGGCGACCTGGCGGCACAACTCCGGCGGCGTGAAGAGGTCGTGTTCGCCTGTGGCCACCAGAACGGGCGCGGTGATCGACGGCTGCGACGAAGGCGCCTGTTGCAGCAACCGCAGGGTGTTGTTGCGGTACTTCTCCCGGTCCGCGCCCTCGATGTCGCGAAACAGGGAATGCAGGATCCGGCGCACCGCCGACTGGCGAATCACTCGCGGGCCCGGAGGGGAACGAAGGATGACGCTTGCGCTCAGTTCGGCGAACTCCTCCATCCGCTCGCCCTCCAGCAGATGTACGCTGCGCCGCAGATCCGCCCGGACCTCGTCAGGGACCCACACGAGCGGTCCCGCCAGGACGATTGTGCGCACCGCCCGGGGATAGGTCTGGGCAAAGCGGTAGGCGATACCCGAACCGTACGAGGCGCCGAGAACGTGCACCCGAGTGTGCCCGGCGGCTGCCAGCAGGTCGTGCAGCGCAGCTGCCAGAAAGTCCACGCCGTAGGAGGCGGGCAGGACGTCCGCGTCCCCCCACCCGGGCAGGTCCACGGCGAACACGTGAAACCTTTCGGCCAGCACCGCTTCGAAGCGGCCCCATGCCGTCTTGCGCTGGAGAGCCCCGCCGATCAGCACGACCGTCTCGGCCGCCGGGTCAGGGTGCCACAGCGTGCGCCCCTCGGACTTGTATCCGCCGTAGGCGGACACCACGAACTCCTCGAAGGCCAAGGCGCTCTCCCTTTCGCTGCGAGCCCTCGACGGCCCCGCTGGTCCTGGCCGTGACGTCCACGCCCCTCGGTGCAACGATCACGGCGGCATACCGTCACGTGAACGGCGTAGGCGAACGCCTGCCACGACGCCGCCCGGTCGAGCTGAGCCGGCCTGTCCGTAGGGCTTGCTCCGCCGCGAAGATGCCGCAGCGGAGCTGCTGCCGAGCTCTTACGGGACCCGCAGGCCCGTCAGTTCCCTTTCGCCTGCCGGATGTGGGCGGGAGGAGTGGCGGCCGGGGTGTGGAGAGCGAACACACGGGTCTTGATGCGGTCGCTGAGCCAGAGAGGCGCCACGCACTGCAGGGCGGCACCCAGGTGGGCATCCACGCCGACGGTGTACCTGCGACGCGGGTGCGGGACACGCAGAGCCTCGGCGATCTTGCGGGCCACCGGCTCGGGACCACCGGCCGACCGCTGGATACGGGAGAAGAGGCTTGCGGCGCGGCCGTGGACGTCTGCGTCGGCGTGGACCTCGCCGAACGCTGACAGGTCCTCCCGGGCCCGGTCCCAGAACGGTGTCGCCACGGTGCCGGGCTCGACGAGGACCACCTGTACGCCGTGGCGGCGGACCTCCATACGCAGGCTGTGCGTTGCCGTGCTCAGCGCGTGTTTGCTGGCCGTGTACCAGCCGTTCATCGGTGCCGGGATCCGTGCGCCCGCCGAGGAGACGGTCACGATCCGTCCCCGGCCCTGCCTGCGCATCGCGGGCAGCACCAGCGTGCACATCCGCAGTGTGCCGACGACGTTGACCTCCATCACCTTACGGACCCGCCTCTCCGACACGTCGGTGATCCCGCCCGTCAGCGGCATGCCGGCGTTGGCCACGAGCGCGTGAGGGCCACCGTCGGTCAGGTCGGCGGCTCTCGCGACGGCCTCCTGGCACGACGCCGGATCGGTGAGATCCATGATCACCGCGTCCAAGGACACACCGTGGGCGTGAGCGGTGCGGAGCAGCGCGTCAGCCTTGTCCTGGGAGCGGGCCGTCCCGATCACGTGCCGGCCCTGACGGGCCAGCAGGAGCGCAGTGGCCAGCCCGATCCCACTGGTCGCACCCGTCACCAGCACGCTGTCCGGCCGGCCCGCGTCCTTCATCCGCTGATTCACAGCTGTTCCGCTCCCGAAGTCGGCCGCCCTGCCGCGAGCCAGACACCGGGAAGTACCGGTCCCGACCGCGACGGGGGCGAGATGCGCCCTCGGTGAAAACGCCCCTGCGCCCTCTCGGTCACGCCTGCGGGCAGCACCGGCACCCTCTTACGCGCACGGTCTGTTCGACACCGTGCCGGATGACGAGCCGCCGACGAGGGTGGCCGGTGGGACTACTACCCGCTGCCCACGGGCCGGGACATGGCGGTCGAGCCAAGAACAGCAGGCGCACGCCGGGGCACTCCCGTGCGCCTTCACCAGGCCCGAACCGAGCAGGTGCCTCCGCAGAACCGGCCCACCGTGAGTGCCGGAGCCGGGTCGTCCCGCCCGTCGGAATCCACGCCTCAGCCGCTGTTACGGGGCAACTCGTGAGTGCTGAGGAAGTAGCGGTCCAGCATCCACTCGGCCACCCGTCTCCCTGTGGTACCGGCGACGACATCGGCCGTCCTTGTGTGAATCCCGGACCATACGCGCGCGTCGACGACGTCGCGGACATAGTCCGCGGAGTGTTCGTAGTGCCGGGTGGTGTCGGTGGTGGCCGAATGGATGTTCAGATCGACGCGGGGGGTGCCGAGAACTCCCTCCAGAGTCCGCATGAGGGCTCCCGCCGTAGCGGCATGCCCACTGAGGTAGTCGGGATGCGCGGGCGTGGCGAGGAGGGGTTCCCACGTCGGATCCGGCCGGGTTGCGGGATTGCTGTCATGGTCCGCCTCGCGGATGGCGGTGATCGGCCGCCATGTGGCGTAGTGCAGTTTGGCATCCCAGGCGACGATCATCGCGTCCATCATGACGGTGAGCGCGGCGGCGTACAGACGGGCCGTCTCGGCGATGCCGAAGGCGTGCCGTGCCGCGTGGTCGCCCAGCGCCCGCGAGATGTCCGCACGAGCCACGAACAGCGCCGTCTCCGTCTGCCGAGCACTCCGGCGCGAACCGCTCTTCGCACCGTACGCCTTCACTTCCGCCAGATCCCGCGCGTACCGGGCCGAGGTCAGCTCAGGGGGCGGTCCGGGGCGAAACTGGCTGGGGTGTTCCATGAGGAACGGGCGCAGCCGACCGATCCACGCCGTTGCGAAGTTCTCGCGGTCGGGCGGCGTCGGCCGCCACCTACCGGGTACCGACAGGGACGAGAACGGGACGGAAGCACCTCGCCCGTCGTCTGCGCGCAGTCCCGTGATGTGCTTCGCCGCCCGCTTGCCGAAGGCTGCTCCGGACTGTTCGGCGGGTCCGTCCGGGACTCTCGCCAGTGAAGCCGTCCATGCTTCTTTCAGCTTGGGGCCGGCCTTCGGGAACCCTGCCAGCAGTACCTCGTAGGCCGCTGTGGCGGCTGCCGCCTCGGCCGACGCACCGCGCGGAGCACGCGCGCGCCACCGGTACGGGGCATAGCGACCCTCGATGCCCACCACTGCGTTGTACATGGCCAGTGACACGTACGCGTGCCACACCCCCTCCTCCGGAGCACGCAGCAGCCCCTCCGGGTCCACGGTCGCGGACACCCGTTCAGCCCACTCGGTGATCACCGATGAGGCGGTCTCCGGCTGCGGGGCGGTGGTCTCCGCCCCGGCGTGCGGACTGCTCCATGTTCCCGTCAGCAGCAGCGCCGCGACCGTCGCCGCTGTACCTCTGCCGATCCTTCTAATGTGCATCGCGGGTTCCTTCTGTCCACACATCTCGTGATGTCTCGTCAGCACACATGACACCCCGTGCGAAGAAGCAACCGCCGAGTCGAGGCCGAACCAGCCGTCTGAGCGTTCGCGCCACCCGCTCGGCGGTCGGATGCGGACACGCCGCTCCCCCCACGGAGAACGGCGAGGTGCGTTCCCGAGGTGTATGGGAGCAACGGGCGGGGGTATGCGGGCGAGGCTGTCCGAGGTCGATCGGACGGATCGTCAACTTCGTCGAGGCTGTGGGGGGTCATGTGAACGGGAATGCGCTCCGGGGACCGTGGCGGGCGGGAGCGGTGGTGTCGACGGCGTGCGCCCTGCTGGTGCTCGGGATCGCTCCGCCGGCGTCGCCCGTGGCGTCGGGCGAAGGGCCCGCGGCGATGCCCGTACAGAGTGGCACCTTCGGGTACCGGGCCAACGCTCGGGGCGACAGCCGGGTCGTGGGCGCCACCGCGAAGCCGCCGTTCAAGAAGTTGTGGCAGCGCGACCTGGGGTCGGTCGTGTCGGCCCCCGTGGCGGTCGGCGGCCAGGTCTTCGCCGTCGTCAACGCCGACCAGGGCGACGAGGGCGGCCCGCGCATGGAACTCGTCGGGCTCGACGCCGCGACGGGCAGGTCCCTGTGGCCCCAGAGGTTCCTGACCAGTCGGCCCAACGCCACCGTCACCTACGGAGGGGGGCTGCTCTACACGCAGACCATGGACGGGCAGGTACGGGCGTGGGACCCCGCCACCGGGACCGTGAAGTGGACCGTGGAGC
The DNA here is from genome assembly GCF_042716475.1 of Streptomyces sp. NPDC058671. Classification (NCBI taxonomy): domain Bacteria; kingdom Bacillati; phylum Actinomycetota; class Actinomycetes; order Kitasatosporales; family Streptomycetaceae; genus Streptomyces; species Streptomyces sp. NPDC058671. The sequence continues at coordinate 91,623 of NZ_JBHXSA010000012.1, forward strand.
TCGGCAACGGGTTCTGCCAGTACCCGCCCGTCTGGTACGCCGACGTCCTCTACGCGCAGGACGGCCGGGGCAGGGCCTACGCGCTGCGCGCCGACACCGGCGCTCGTCTGTGGCAGGCGCCCCTCGTCGAGAACGGGTTCGCCCCCGTCCTCGTCGACGACGACGGCGTCTGGATCGGCTTCGACAACCTCGCCTACCAGCAGCTGGACCGGGCGACCGGAAAGGAACTGCGGCGCTACGACGTCCCCGACATGTCCGGGGCGGGCGGGAACCCCACCGCGTTGGGCGACGGCGCCCTGTGGCTGCGGAACAGCTTCGCCGACGACTCGAACGTCGTCGCCCACGACCGCCGGACCGGTGCCGTGGTGCGGAGGCTGCCCGCCGACGCCACGCCCGCGTTCGGCACGGGGCGGGTGTACGTCGCCAACCGGGGCGTGGTGAAGGCCCTCGACACCACCGCCGGATACGCCACGCGCTGGACGTACACGAGCCCGCGCCAGGCGGCGACGGTGCGCCTGGTCGCCGGGGGCCACGTGTACGTGGCCGACGGCTCCGGCGAGCTGGTGGTCCTGGAGGAACAGACCGGGAAGAAGGTCTGGTCGTACCGGCTGTCCGCGGAGCCGCATCCGATGGAGAACATCGTCGCGGAGAGCGACTGGCGGGGCTGGACCGTGCCGGGGCTCGGAACGGCGCAGGGGAGGCTGTTCGCGCCGGCGCGGGACGGCGTTCTGATCGCGTTCGGCAACGCCTGACCTGGCGGTCGCGACGGACACGGGGTGTCCGGCGGAGGCCGGGCACCCCGTCGGCGTGCGCGGGCTGCGACTGCTCCGGAGTGCGGACGTCGCATGCTCGGGAGCAGTTCCGGTAGAGGTCCGGGAGCGAACGACAGCCGATCAACGAGGTGTTCCAGGTGAGGCTGAAGGGCGAGACCCGTATGTCGGTGGGGACCGCACCGACTACAGGTCCGGTGTCGGTGGGGGACCGCACCGACGACAGCTCCGGCAAGGACTTCAGCGTCACCGTCCCGACGGTCCGGAGTCGCTGAGGGCACGTCGGCCCTCCGGGATCCGGGTGAGGTCCATGGTCCGGTCGGTTCGCCACGTGGCTCAGGGACGGCCGCACGGACCGCGGTACTTCATCTGCCGTACGCGGGGAGCCGGAACCGGCCACCGGCAGCGGGCCGGTGGCCGGTCGTCCCTTTCCGTTCCCCTCCTCTCCATTTCTCCGTGGGCAGGCGGGCAGGTCGTCGCCCGGATGGCTAGGCGGTCTTCCTCAGGGTCTTCCCGGTGACCATCACCCCCGCCAGGACCGCCGCGATCAGGGTGCCGACGATCGCCGTGAGGACGGCTCCGTTGTTCAGGTGCAGGCCGACGTCTGACGAGGTGGCCTGGGAGAGGCCGGAGGCCATGCCGGCCAGCGGGGGCAGTGTCACGAGGACACCGAGGCCCGCGCCGACCGCCACCAGCACCGCGGTCTCGCCTGCGGCCAGCCCGAGGAGCTGGCGGACGGTGCCGCCGGCGGACTTCATCACCGCGTAGTCGCGGCGACGGCCGTGGGCCGCCATGGCCATGCTGTTGGCCACGGCGATCACGCTGTAGCCGACGGCGATGGCGATGAGCATGGCGGCCAGACTGTCGGTGAGCTTGGCGTCGGTGTTGTAGTCGTCGAGGGCGTACCGCATGGCGTCGTGCACGACCGTGCCGGGGATCGCGGCGGAGGCCTCGTGTCCCGCCGGGACGAAGATGTCGTCGGTGAGCGCCGCCGGATCATGGGCTCGGACCAGGTCGCGGGCGACCACGAAGTCCCCGCGGGCCGGGTCGTCGGGCAGGATCTCGCTGACCGTCAGGTCGACGCTGGCGCCGTCGGCGAACCGGACCAGGACGCTCTGGCCCCGCTCCAGGCCCAGGTCGGCGGCGGTGCGTCGGCCGAGCACGGCCTCTCCCGGCTTGTTCCACCGGGCGTCACGGCTGCCGAGGACGTCCAGGACGGTCCGCTCCTCGCCGACGAAGGCGCGGGTCGGCAGCGAGGCCTTGCCGACGGGGTTGGCGGCGACGACCTCATCGGTGTTGCCGGGGGTGCCGTCCGAGGTGACGATCGTCTGGCCGGCGACCTTGAGGGCCTCGCCCGCCGGGTAGGCCACCCGCATCGTCTCCACCGCCCCGCTGAGCAGGACCGCGAAGCCGACGGCGGCGATCACGGGGGCCACCAGGGAGGCGGCGCGGCGGGAGTTGGCGGTGAGTTCGGAGCGGATCAGGACGGGAGCGGCCGAGCCGTGGTTCCGGAAAGGAGCGGTGAGGAGACGGCCGAGGGGGCCGACGAGGGCGGGGGCCAGCAGGGCCGCCGCGACGATGAGCGTCATGGTCGCGAAGAGCGCCATGCTGATACGGCTGTCGGCGCCGGTGGTCGCGGTGCCGATGGCCAGGACGGCCCCGAGGCCGAGGACCGACAGTCCGGTGATCCAACGACCGCGACCCATGCCGTCGTTGGCGGAGCGGCTGTCCAGGAGGGCCTCGATCGGAGCCACCTTCGCCGCCTTGCGGCCGGCGGCCCAGGAACCGATGAGGCTGACGCCCACGCCGACCGCGGAGGCGGTGAGCAGCGGCCAGGCGGCCACGGTGACCTCCATGCCCGGCGGGGTGACGTCCAGGCCCTTGAGGATGTCTCGCAGGATCGGGGTGGCGGCGATGCCGGTCAAACAGCCGACGAGCGAACCGAGCAGACCCACCACGGCGGCCTCACCGAGGATCATGCGGCGGATCTGGCTCGGTGCGGCGCCGATGGTGCGCAGCAGGCCGATCTCACGGCGGCGCATGCCGGTCGACAGGATCAGCATGGAGGCGACGACGAAGACCGTGGTGAACAGGCCGAGTGCGGCCATGGCACTGATGAGCTGGACGCCGAGGTTGCGCTTGTGCTCGACGTACCGGGGCTGGAGTTCGGAGCGCGCCTCGCCGGCGAGCACGTCACCCCTGTCACCGAGGGCCCGCTGCGCGGCGGACGCGACCGAGGAGGCGGACGCTCCCTCGTCCGCTATCAGTGCGAGGGCGACGACACCGGGCTGCTGCTCGGCGGCGAACGCCTCGCTGAAGTAGTAGCCGGGGCCGTCGACGGTGCCGACGACGGTGAACTGCCGACGCCCCTCGGTGAGGTTGACGGTGAGCTCGCCGCCCGCTGCCACGCCCAGGGCGCGGTCGACCACGACCTCGCCGTGACCGCTCGGGGCCCGGCCGGAGACGAGCCGGTAGGGCGCCATCCGCGCGCTGCCCCAGCCGTGTCCCGCTTCCGCGGCGCCCTCGTCGGTGACGGGCTTGTCGCCCTTGAGGGCCTGGGCGTAGAAGGAACGGTCCACCACGACGGAGGCCACTCCTGGGACCGCGTCGAGCTCGGCCCGGATCGGAGCGGCCTCGGCCCGGCTCCACGGCACCCGGTCCTCGGGGCTGCCCTCCCGGTCGAGAGCCCGTTCGGGCAGGGCCAGGGCGGCGGTGCCCGTGTAGCGGCTCTGGACGGTGGGCCGGGAGGAGTCGTAGATGACGAGGGTCGTGGTGATGAGGGCCACGCCGACCAGGACGGCGAGGAAGGCTCCGAGGAAGCTGGACCAGCGTTCACGTACGTTCGCGAGGACGAGCATCACGCCTCCAGTCGGGTCATGTGGGCGGCGATCGCCGCGGCGTTGTTCGTCCGGGGGGCCCGGTCCAGCACGATCCGGTCGGCGATCCGGCCGTCCTTGATGAAGACGACGACGTCGGCCACGGCCGCGGCCACGGGGTCGTGGGTGACCATCAGGGTCGTCTGGCCCTCCTGGTCCACGAGCATCCGCATCATGCGCAGCACCTCGTGCGAGGTGACGGTGTCCAGGGCGCCGGTGGGCTCGTCGGCGAAGAGGACGTCGGGGCGGGTGACCAGGGCGCGGGCCAGGGCCACGCGCTGCTGCTGGCCGCCGGAGAGCTGACTGGGCCGGTGGTTCGCCCGCTCGGCCAGACCGACCGAGGCGAGAGCGCCCGCGACCTGCTCGGACTCGACCTTGCGGCCCGCGAAGCGGGAGGGCAGTTCCACGTTCTGTGCCGCCGTCAGGGACTCGACGAGGTTGAACGCCTGGAAGACGAAGCCGACGTGCTTACGGCGGAGTTCGGTGCGCTGCTTCTCGCTCTGCCGGCCGATGTCGACGCCCGCGAGGACGATGTGTCCCTCGGTCGGCTGCTCCAGTCCCGCCGCGCACTGCAGCAGCGTCGACTTCCCGGAGCCGGAGGGTCCCATGATGGCGGTGAAGGTGCCGCGGGGGAAGCCGATGGAGATGCTGTCGAGTGCGGTCACCGCGTGATCTCCGGTGCCGTGGATCTTGCGTACGCCGTGGAGTTCGACCGCGTCCTGCCCGGAGTTCTGCGTCGTTGTCGTCATGCGTCGATCTCACCGCAGGAGGGGGGAGCGTGGCACTGATCCCCTCTCTACTTCCGAGGTAGTGCCAGCTCTACCCCGGCGGCCCGGACTGCCCGGCTACGGTGGGCGGATGCGTCCCACTACGGCCTGGCAGGCCATGGCCCAGCGCCCCATGAGCTTTCTGACGTCGAGCTGGCCCTGGCGGTCGCTGGCCTATCTGAGCAGCGGTGTCCTGGTCGGTGCGGTGGCGCTGATGGTCTTCGCCGCCGGTCTCGCGGCGGGAGTCGTCCTGCTGGTGGTGCTGATCGGCATAGCCCCCCTGGTGGGTCTGGTGCTGGCTTCCACGGTGGTCGCCACGGTGGAGCGTCACCGGCTGCGGCTGGTGGACCTCGACCGGCTGCCGGACCCGCACAGGCGCCCGTACGCACCGGGCACGAAGGCCTGGGTGACGACCCGGCTGAAGGAGCAGGTCACCTGGCGGGAGTTGCTGTTCACGCTGATCTCGACGGCCGCGCTGTGGTGGCTCGACCTGATGGTGCTGGGCTTCTGCTTCGGGGTGCCGGCCGTCTTCCTCAGCTCGCTGGACGGCGAGACCTGGCCGTGGGCGGTCTTCAGCGCGATCGTGCTGCTCGCCTCGCCCTACACGGTGACCTCCTGGGCGGGCGCCAGGGCCGCCATGGCCCGTACCTTCCTCGCCCCGCGCGACCGGGAGCTCGCGGAGGAGCTGCGCGAGGTGCGCGCCTCGCAGGCACGCCTGCTGGACACCTTCGACGCCGAACGGGTACGGATCGAACGCGATCTGCACGACGGGGCGCAGCAGCGGCTGGTGTCCCTGGGGATGACCCTCGGGATGCTGCGCCTGGACACCCCTCCGGACTCCCCGCAGGCCGAACTGCTCACCCGGGCGGAGGCCCAGCTGTCCGCCGCCCACCAGGAGTTGAGGGCGCTGATCCGCGGGCTCAACCCGCCGGTCCTGGCCGATCACGGACTTGTCGCGGCGATCGAGGACTACGCCGCCCGGTTCCCGATCCCGGTCACGGTGGATCTGCGGCTGCCTGAGAAGCTGCCCAGGAAGGTGGAGACGACCATGTACTACCTCATCAACGAGGCCATGACGAACATCGCCCGACACAGTGGGGCCGCGAGCGCGGAGGTGCGCGGTCGCTACCATGCCGATCTGTTGATCTTCGACATCACGGACGACGGCCACGGCGGTGTGGACACGGAAGCGGGCAGCGGTGTGACCGGACTCGCCGACCGGGTCAAGGCGCTCGACGGGCGTCTGCGGGTGTCGAGTCCGGTCGGTGGTCCCACCCTGTTGCATGTGGAGGTTCCGTGTCGCTTCGCCTGATCGTGGCAGAGGACGCTGTGTTGTTGCGCGAGGGCCTGGTCGGGCTGTTGCAGCGGGTCGGCCACGAGGTGGTGGCGGCGGTCGGCGACGCCGACGCCCTGGTCGCGGCCGTGCGCGCCGAACGGCCCGACCTGATCGTCACCGACGTACGGATGCCGCCGACGCTCACTGACGACGGGCTCAAGGCCGCCGTGCAACTCCGCGAGGAGTTCCCCGGGTTGCCGGTGCTCGTGCTCAGTCAGTACGTGGAACGCTCCTACGCGCTGGGCCTGCTGGACTCCGGCGGCGGAGCCGGAGTCGGCTATCTGCTCAAGGAGCGGGTGGCGGCGGTGGCCGACTTCACGGCCGCCATCGACCGGATCGCCGTCGGCGGGACGGTGGTGGACCCGGAGGTGATCCAGCAGCTCGTACGGATGCGGAAGGACCCCCTGGAAAGGCTGAGCCCCCGCGAGCGCGAGGTGCTCGGCCTGGTCGCCCAGGGCCGCACCAACGCGACCATCGCCGCCGAGCTGTTCGTCAGTGAGGCGGCCGTGAACAAGCACATCGGCAACATCTTCTCCAAGCTCGACCTGCCGGTGGCCACCGAAGGGCATCGACGGGTCCTCGCGGTGCTCGCCTTCCTGCGGTCCTGACCGGGGCCCGGTCACCGCGAGGTACCTCGTCCCCCACCCGACATGGGAGGGGCCGCGCGGACGCGGGCCGGTCGGCTTCGCCACCGTGCCAGAAGCGGGTCTCCGTTCCCGCCCCGTACGTCCAGGTGCTTCGCGTCCGCCGCTCCCGTGTCACAGGGGCAGGGGTCCGAGGGCCTCGGCCGCTTCGGCGAGGTCGCGGATCGGACCGGTGTCGCCGCCGGTACGCCAGCAGAGCGTCCAGCGGCTGAGCGGGGCGTCGTGGATGGGGACGTAGGCGATGTCGGGCCGGGCGTAGTAGCGCAGCGCGTGCGCGTGCACGGGGCAGACGGCTTCCCCGCTGGCGACGACGGCAAGCAGCTGTGTGCCGTCGATCACGGCCGGCCCCCTGGCGATCGGCCGTCCGCCGGGGGTGCGGGTGGGGATCAGCGCCTCGCGCCAGTAGTCGGGGGTGGCACCGGTCGGGACGGCCTCGTCGGCGAGGTCCTCGTAGGAGACCGACTCACGGGCGGCCAGCCGGTGGGCGGAGGACACGCACAGGACGACGGGCTCGGTGTAGACCACCGGACCCACCGTGAGGCCCGGTTCCCGGATGGGGAGCCAGGCGAGGAGGACGTCGACGGTTCCGCGGCGCAGGGCGGAGAACGGATCGTCGTAGCCCACGGCGCGAATCTGCACGCGGCAACAGGGGCGGCGGGACGCGAACGCGGCGAGGACGGGCCGGAGGTCCTCGCTGTTGCTGGACATCATGCCCAGTCGCAGCACCTCCGTCCCCCCGCGGGCCGTCGACGCGGCCCGCTCCAGGCTCTGCCGCAGTCCGCGGTGCACCGGAAGGAGGTCGTCGTAGAGCTGCCGGCCGAGCGGAGTGAGACGGACGTGATGGCTGGAGCGGTCGAAGAGCGCGCCGCCTATGCGGCGCTCCTGCTTCCTGATCGCCTGGCTGACCCGGGCCGGGGAGACGCGCAACCGCTCGGCGGTCCGGCCGAAATGCAGTTCCTGGGCGAGCGTCAGGAAGATCTCCATGTCCCTGATCTCCACGGGCCCCCCGGTTCGCCGCCGTCCCTTGGTCGCGTTAACCGCCAGGTTAACGCAGGCTGCGGGAAAGGCCGTTGCCGACGATTACCCCGTGATCGATAGTCGAGCTGCGACGACGTCATCGATGCGTGGTCGAGGGGATCCGGGATCCGGGAGGACGCCGTATGAAGAACCTGCAGACCGTTGTGCTGCTCGCCGCCACTCTCTCCACGGGGCTCATGGCCGGACTGTTCGCCGCCTTCTCCTACGCGGTCATGCCCGGTCTGGCCCGATCGTCCGACCACACCCTCGTCGAGGCGATGCAGGGCATCAACAAGGCGATCGTCAACCCGGCCTTCATGCTCCCGTTCATGGGCTCGATCCCCCTCCTCGGCCTGGCGGTCTTCCTGGCCTGGCGCGACGAGGGCCGTCCCGCTCTGCCGTGGCTGATCGTCGCACTGGTCCTGTACCTGGTGGCCTTCGTGGTCACCACCGCCGTCAACGTCCCCCTGAACGACCGACTCGCGAGCGTGGGGGACCTCGCCCACATCAGTCATCTGGCGCAGGTCCGCACGGACTTCGAGAACCGGTGGGTCGTCTGGAACCACGTGCGCGCCCTCCTCCACACGGCCGCGTTCGCCGGCCTGCTCTGGGCGCTGGTCGTGCACGGCGCGCACCGGTCCCACGGGGGCGACGACATCGGCGCGCCCCCGCGAACCCTCGCCCCGGCGTCCCCCGCCGGACATCCGCAGCCCGCCGACGACGTGAGGGGAGCGCAGCCCCACCACGCCCCCACCGACCGCTGACCGGCATCCGGCACAGCACCCTTAGTCCGCGCCGATTCCGGTTGACGCGTTCGCCGGCAGGAGGGCGGGGAGACCGACGAGAGGGCGAGGCCCCTCGCCTCATCCGTCGTCTCCGGATGACGGTCAGCGCGGCGGTCGCGCTCCCCGCACCCGGCCGCCCGCCCGGCATCGCGGGCGCGGACGAGGGCCGAGCGCGGGCACCGCCACGGGGCTGGTCGGCATCGGTCTTCTCGTCTGCCTGGTCATGGTGAGGCAACCGGACCGTGAGGAGCACTCCAGGCCGGCCCCGGCCACGGCCGTCGCCGGCTCCGCGGGAGGTGTCGGGCTGACATCGCCGGTCGGGAAGCCCACCATGGCCGGACCGTCGAACCCCTCCGTGACTCCGTCGAGCCCCTCCGTCACTCCGGCGGCCGAGGCGACGGCCCCCACGCCACCGTCGAGGGCCGCCACGCCCCCGACGGCTTCCCCGGCCACCGCAACCCGCTCGCGCGGCTGGAAGTTCGCGTCGACAGCGGATGTGGCGGTGCCCTCAGGATCACCGACATCCACGGAGAGCGACTGACCATCGACGGGATCGCTCTGCGACCGGAGGCCGTGCAGCCGACACAGGTCCAGTTCGCCCAGCACTGATCCGTCCACCGCCCCGCACACCGCTCTGCACCGACCGACGTCCCGCGCCACGAGGGGACATGAAGGATTTCCGGCACAGGGCAACCTTTCGCGGAACCTGTGGCGACAAGAGGCCTGGGTCCGGCCGTTCCGGAGCCCGGAACCACCTCTCATCCGTTGCACGGCACGCAAGGAGAACACCTTCCATGACACCTTCCACGAACGGCGGGCGCCGCGGACGTCACCGCCGTCGCTGGACCGCCACCGGTCTCCTGCTCGGCGCACCCGCCCTCGTCGTGCCCTACCTCCTCTTCGTGCAGCAGGACTCGCAGGCCGCGCCGATCGACGCTCATGCCTACTACCGGCTGGTCTCCGTGCACAGCGGCAAGGTGCTGGACGTCGACAGCTTCTCCACCGCCGACGGCACTCACATCCAGCAGTGGACCGACCAGAACACCGCCAACCAGCAGTGGAGGCTGAGGAGTACCGGGAACGGCTACTACGAGCTGGTGAACCGCAACAGCGGCAAGGTGCTCGGCGTAAGGGGTGACTCCACCGGCGAGAAGGCTCCCGCCGAGCAGCAGACCGACAGCTCCTCGACCTCCCAGGAGTGGCGCGTCGACCAGGTGAGCGGTTCCGACGCCGTCACCTTGACGTCGCGCGGGAGCGGCCGGGTCCTGGACGTCTCCGGAAGCTCCACGGCCGACGGCGCGGCAGTCATCCAGTACCACGGCAAAGGCAGTGCCAACCAGCAGTGGAAGCTGGTGCGGTCGGCGGAGACCCCGACGGCCGCGGCAGGATCGTACCGGTGGAACAACGTCCAGGTCGTGGGCGGCGGTTACGTCACCGGTCTGGTATTCAACCCGCGTCAGAGGGGTCTGCTGTACGCGCGCACCGACATGGGCGGCGCCTACCGCTGGGACGCCGCGGCCGAACAGTGGACCCCGCTGACCGACTGGGTCGGTGAGAAGGACTGGAACCTGCTGGGCATCGACTCGCTGGCCACCGATCCCGTCGACCCCGACCGGCTCTACCTCGCGGCGGGCACCTACACCAACGACTGGGCGGGCAACGCCGAACTCCTTCGCTCCACGGACCGGGGCCGCACCTTCCAGCGCACCGCGCTGCCCTTCAAACTGGGCGCCAACGAGCACGGCCGCGGGGCGGGTGAGCGGCTGGCGATCGACCCCGCGGACAACGGCACCCTCCTGCTCGGCACCCGGAAGAATGGCCTGTGGCGCAGCAGCGACCACGGCGTGACATGGCGTCAGGTGTCCGCGTTCCCCGTCAAGGGCGGAGCGAGCAGCGGCGCGGGCATCGCCTTCGTGACGTACGGCCCGGCCGGCAGCAGGACGGTCTACGTCGGCGTCGCCGACACGTCGACCTCCCTGTACCGCTCCACCGACGGTGGCACCACCTGGCAGGCCGTCCCCGGGCAGCCCACCGGCCACCTGCCGCAGCACGGCGTCATCTCCGGTGACGGCTCGCTGTACCTGACGTACGCCGACTCCATCGGCGACGCGACCGCCGGGTCGGTGTGGAAGTACACGCCGGTCGGCGGGGCGTGGAAGAACGTCTCCCCGTCTCGGGGCAACTACGGGTTCTCCGGACTGGCAGTCGACCCGCAGAAGCCCTCCACGGTGACGGTCGCGACCCTCCACCGCTGGTGGCCCCAGGACGAGCTGTACCGTAGCACCGACGGCGGCACGACCTGGAAGGCACAGGCCGCGACATCGAAGCGGGACCCCTCCGGCGCTCCATACGTCGGTACCGGCATCGGACACTGGATGACGGCCCTGGCCATCGACCCCTTCGACTCCGGGCACATGCTCTACGGCACCGGTGGCGGCATCTGGCGCAGCAAGGACGCCGACGCCACCGACGGCGGCGGCACCAGCCACTGGATCGTGGGAGCCCGAGGCCTGGAGGAGACCTCCCTGATGGACGCGATCGCCCCGCCCGGCGGCGCCACCGTCATCAGCGCCATGGGCGACCTGGGCGGGTTCCGCCACGACTCCCTGACCAAGGTGCCCGCAGGGCGGTTGGACGATCCGATGATGATCACCAGCACCGACATCGACTTCGCCCAGTCCCACCCCTCGCTGATGGTCCGCGTCGGCCGTGGTGGCGCGCAGGACGGCGCCTACTCCACCGACGGCGGCAGCAGCTGGAACGGCTTCACGGCAGAGCCGGTCGGCAACGCCGACAGCGGCCGGGTCGCGCTCGCGGCGGACGGCTCCGCCATCGTCTGGACCCAGGCAGGCCAGGTCCCGTACCGCTCGACCGACAAGGGGGCGAGCTGGTCGAGGGTCGGAGGCCTGGGCGCCGGCGCCGTGGTCGTCGCGGACCGCTCCTCGGCCAAGACGTTCTACGCGCTGACCGGCGGCACGCTGCACGTCAGCACCGACGGCGGCGCGACGTTCACCGCCCGCGCCGGCGATCTGCCCTCCGGCCGGCTCACGGCCCTGCCCGGCGTCGCCGGAGACCTGTGGGTAGCGGGCGGCACCGGGGGGCTGCTGCACTCCACCGACGGCGGCCGCACCTTCACCACGCTCACCACGGTGAAGTCAGCCTCCGCCCTCGGCTTCGGCAAGGCGGCGCCGGGAACCGGCTACCAGGCCCTGTACCTGATCGGTACCGTCAAGGACGTCACCGGAGTCTTCCGCTCCACCGACAAGGGCGCCACCTGGCTCCGTGTCAACGACGACGCCCACCAGTGGGGCAGCATCGGCGGTGTCGGCGTCATCACCGGCGATCCCGACACCTTCGGGCGCGTCTACGTCGGCACCAACGGGCGCGGACTCCAGTACGGCGACCCGTCCTGACCCCGGCGCCCCGCGCGGGGCCGCAGGCACATCCGCCTTCGGCCCCGCCGTGGCTGACGGAACGCGCTCCGTCAGCACCGCTCCTGGGAGGTCAGGTGCGGGTCCAGCGCTGGTTGCCGCCGTTCCAGCACGAGTAGAGCTGGATCGGGGTGCCGTTGGCGGTGCCGTTGGCGGCGGCGTCGAGGCAGAGGCCGGACTGGACGCCGACGATGGATCCGTCGGAGCCGAGGCGCCATTTCTGGTTGCCGCCACCCCAGCAGCTGTAGATCTGGACCTTGGAGCCGTTGCCGGTGCCGGCGGCGTCCAGGCACTTGTCGCCGTAGACCCTGAGCTCACCTCCGGCGGTGAGGGTCCACTGTTGGTTGGCGCGGTTGTTGCAGTCCCACAGGGTGACCTGAGTGCCGTCGGCGGTACTGGAGCCGGGCACGTCCAGGCAGCGGCCCGAAGCGACCCCCTTGATCGGTCCGGAACCGGGCGGGGTGGGCGTGGGGGAGACGGCGTTGAGTGCGTTGAGGACGGAGGCGTAGGCGGACTTCTTGCTGCCGTCGCCGTTGAACAACAGCGGAGAGTGCTCCGCTCGCCAGGAGTCGGTGTCGCGCACACCCCAGACGGTGATGCCGACACAGCGAGGGACGGCCAGGCAGTCGTCGGTCACCTGGGCGTAGGTCGTGGCCGACGCGCCCTGGATGTCGAGTTCGGTGATGGCCACGTCGACACCGAGGGCGGCGAAACTCTGCAGGGTGGTGCGGAAGTTGCTGTGGTACGGGCTGTCGCTGTTGAAGTGCGACTGGAAACCGACGCAGTCGATCGGCACTCCGCGCTGCTTGAAGTCACGGACCATGGCGTACATGGCCTGGGTCTTGGCCCAGGTCCAGTTCTCGACGTTGTAGTCGTTGTAGCAGAGCTTGGCCGCCGGGTCGGCCGCGCGCGCGGTGCGGAAGGCGACCTCGATCCAGTCGTTGCCCGTGCGCTGCAGGTTGGAGTCGCGCCGGGCTCCCGATGTGCCGTCGACGAAAGCCTCGTTCACCACGTCCCACTGGACGATCTTGCCCCTGTAGTGGGCCATCACGCCGTTGATGTGGTTGGTCATCGCCTGGCGCAGCGCGCTGCCGCTGAGACTCTGCATCCAGCCGGGCTGTTGGGAGTGCCAGGCCAGGGTGTGGCCGCGCACCTGCTTGCCGTTCTGCACCGCCCAGTTGTAGACGCGGTCACCGGAGGTGAAATTGAACTGGCCCTGCTGCGGTTCGGTGGCGTCGATCTTCATCTCGTTCTCAGCTGTCACCGAGTTGAACTCGCGGGCCGCGATCGTCGTGTACGCCGAGTCGTTGAGCCGGCCCGAGGAGATGGCGGTGCCGAAGTAGCGTCCGCTCTGCGCCGCCGCGCTGCCGAGCGTGGTCTCGGCGGCGTGCGAGGTCGGCGGTGCCACCAGCACGGCGGCCGATCCGAGGACGCCGACGATCAGCGCCGTACACAGGCCGCGGATCTTCCGGCGGACGGTGGATGGGGGACTGGCGGTCAAGCGCATGACTGAACCTCCGGGGGGGATTCGCGGAACCGGGCTGAACTCGGCGGATTCTGGACATGTGTGCGGGATCTGAACGGCGACTCTTGGAGAAGAGATCGCCATGAACAGGCATTTCCCTTGTCGACGCCCGAGTCCCGGCGGTCACTGCCGGCTCGGGTACGTGATGTCGAACCACGGGAAGTGCGCCTGGTTGGTGGACGGGCGGCCGTTGGACGTGGCGTAGAGGCCGAGCTGGACGCTGGTGAACAGCGGGGTGAGGAAGGTGGCTTCGACGGTGGTCAGGTCCTGCCAGGCGCCGTCGGATGCCGCGTAGGCGAAGGTGTGACGGAAGCCGCGGATGCGGACTCCGAGGCGAACCGGTCCCGGGGGAACGGGAACGCGGGCCAGGACATGGGGCCCCTGGCGGAGGCTGAGTCCCTCCGTGCTGTGCAGGAGGAGGAGGTGGGCGTCGTCGTCGAGGACTACGGCGAGCCCCGCCTGTTCGTCCGGTGCGGCGGGGGTGAAGCGGAGTTCGGTGGACACGTCGCAGTCGGGTTGTTCCTGGGGGCGAGCCAGGAGGGACGGGGTGGTGCGTTCGCCGAGGCGCTCGGGGCGGAGCTGGAGGCGGAGCCCGTCACCGGTGCTCCAGAACCGGGCGCGTGGGGTGCGCAGGGTGCTCCAGTCGGCGGAGAGGGCAGCGAAGCCGTCGTGGAGGGGGCGACGAAGGGCGGTGTGGCCGACGGGGGAGAAGACCGGCCAGCCGTCGTTCCAGTTGATCCGGCTGAGGAACGTCTCGCGGCCGATGGCGGAGCCCGGGCGGACGCCCAGAAGGACGGCCCGCCAGTCGCCGTCAGGGGTTCGGACCAGGTCGGCGTGCCCGGTGCACGTGGTCGGTCCCGTGGCGGGTGGGAGCACCGGGTTGCCGGGGGCGCCCTTGTAGGGGCCGGTAACGTGGTCGGCGCGGGCGGCCACCACACTGTGGTCGACATCGGTGCCGCCCTCGGCGGTGAGCAGCAGGTAGGTGCCGTCGATCTTGTAGAGGTGCGGGGCTTCTGACCAGCGGGCACCCGGTCGGCTGCCCGACCAGAGGACGTGTTCGGGTCCCGTGAGCCGCCGCTCGCGGGGAAGGTATTCGCGCATCCAGATCTCGGTGCGGCCGACGGCCTCGTCCAGCACGCGGGCGGCGGTGAACCAGGCCCGGCCGTCGCCGTCGCCGTCGCCGTCGTCCGGCCCGTCGTCGAAGAACAGCGACGGGTCGAAGCCGTCGCCCTCCAGCCAGAGCGGTTCCGACCACGGGCCCGCCGGGTCGGTCGCCGTGACGACGAAGTGGCCGGGGCCGTCCATCAGTGTGCAGACGAGATGGAAGACCCCCTCGTGGTGCCGGATCGTCGGTGCGAACAGTCCCCGTGAGGGCTCGCACCCGTCGAGGTCGAGCTGAGACGCCCGGTCGAGCGCGGAGCCGAGGCGCCGCCAGTTCACGAGATCGCGGCTGTGGAACACGGGAAGGCCCGGGAACCATTCGAAGCTGGACGTCACCGCGTAGTAGTCCGCTCCCACTCGGCAGACGGAGGGGTCGGGCCGGAACCCGGGGAGTACGGGATCCCCGAACGACGCGGTCACGGAACCGGGACGATCTCGACCGGAACGGACAGGATCCGGTCGGCCGCCGGGTGACGTACGGGGCCGTCCAGAGTGAAGGAGCCCTGGAGCGGCAGGTCGCCGCTGGAGCGCCCGACGGCCACCCCGATCTCCCCGGGCTCCACTCTTCTGCGCAGGTCGAGCCCAGTGAACGAGGTCCGGTCGGCATGGACGGAGAAGGTGATCCGGGCGGCCGCACCCGGTTGCAGCTCGACCCGGCAGAATCCGGCGAGCCACCGCTGCGGCCGGACGACGGACGCCTCGGGGTCCGAGAGGTACAGCTGGACCACCTCGGTTCCGGCCACCTCTCCCACGTTGCGTACGGTGACCGAGACGGCGACGACTCCGTCCGTCGCGGCGACGGGATCCACCGAGAGCTCCGAGCAGCGGAAGCTGGTCCAGCTCAGCCCGTGTCCGAAAGGGAACAGCGGGGTCGGGTCCACCGAGCTCCAGTCGGTGTGCCCGCCGAGCCCGGAGTGCAGGTAGGTGCCGGGCTGACCGCCGACCTCGCGGGGTATGGAGACGGGCAACCGCCCGGACGGCTCCGCGGCCCCGCTGATGATCCGGGCCAGTGCTGTCCCCCCCTCTTCGCCGGGGAAGAAGGCCTGCACCACGGCCGACGCGCGCTCGGCCAGCGAGCCGAGCGCGTAGGGCCGCCCGGCGACGAGGACCAGGACGGTCGGCACCCCGGACTCCAGCACGGCCGAGGCGAGTGCTGCCTGGTCGCCGGGCAGGGCGAGGGTCTCGGCGTCACAGCCCTCCCCGGAGGTGCCCCGGCCGAACATGCCGGCCCGGTCCCCGAGCATCAGCACGTGCACGTCCGGATCGACCGCGGTGACCGTGAACCCGGCGGTGGTGAGCGCCTCGCCGAGCGTCGGTATCTCCAGCCCGAGGGCGCCGGGCAGCGCGACGTGGTTGGGGAAGGAGTAACAGCCGAGGAAGGACTGGGGGTCGTCGGCGTACGGCCCGCTGATCGCGACCCGGCACGGCCGCAGCGGCAGGATGCCGTCGTTGGCGAGTAGCACGGTGGACCGTTCCGCCAGGAGCCTGGCCAGTGCCCGGTTCTCCGGCGGGTCGAGGTCGACGGGCTCGGGCTTGACGGGTTCCCAGTCGGGGTCGAGGAGGCCGAGTTCGGCCTTCTGCCGCAGGACCCGTTCCGCGGCCCGGTCGATGAGCTCCTCGGGTACGCTTCCCGACCGCACGAGTTCGGTCAGCGGCTCGCCGTAGCAGCGGGCCGTGGGCAGCTCGACGTCGATTCCGGCGGTCAACGCCAGCGCGCCGGCCGCGCCGCGCGACCCGGCCACGTGGTGCCGGGTCTCCAGGAAGGAGACGGCGTAGTAGTCGGCGACGACGACACCGCTGAAACCGAGCTCTCCCCTGAGCACGTCGGTGAGCAGCCGTCGGTCGGCGGCCACCGGGACGCCGTCCACGTCGGTGTAGCTGTTCATCACCGAACGGGCGCCTCCCTCGCGTAGCGCCCGCACGAAGGGCTCGACCAGCACGTCGGCGAACTCGCGAGGACCCGAGGCGACGGGGGCCATGTTCCGGCCGCCGCGCGAGGCCGAGTACCCGGCGAAGTGCTTGAGAGTCGCCACGATCCCGGCGCCTTCCAACCCCTGTACGTAGGCGGTGCCGATCGCACCGACGAGGTAGGGGTCCTCGCTGATGCACTCCTCCGTCCTGCCCCACCGGTAGTCACGGACCACGTCGAGCACCGGAGCCAGTCCCTGGTGGACGCCGACCCGTCTCATACCCGCGCCGATGGCGGCGGCCATCCGGCGCACGAGCCCGGGATCGAAGGACGCGCCCCAGGCGAGGGGCCCGGGGAAGACCGTCGCTCCGAACGTCATGAACCCGGTCAGGCACTCCTCGTGCGCGACCGCCGGGATCCCGAACCGTCCGGATGCGGTCACCTGCCGCTGGAGCGAGGCGAGCCGTTCCATTCCGGCCTCAGCGGTGACCGGAGCGGTGCCGTACACCCGGGTGAGCTGGCCCAGCCCGTGGGCGGCGATGTCGTCGAGACCGGGCGCCGGCTCGGCCGAATCGTCCTCCATCGGTGCGACAGGCGCTCCCGGATTCGAGGGCAACGCCCAGAAGCCTGCGAGTTGGCCCGCCTTCTCCTCCAACGTCATCCGCTTCTGCAGATCGGCGACTCGTACGGACGCGGGGAGGAGGGGGTCACGCCAGGGAACGGTCGTCAAGGGGTTCTCCTAGGGACGGGGCGGGGCGGTGGAGACCCGGACCTTGAGTTCGGTCGAAAGCTCCATCCGGGGGCTGACCAGGGGTTGGTCCTCCAGAAGCTGGAACAGTGTGCGGGCGGCAAGTCGGCCCATCTCCTCCAACGGCTGGCGCACCGTCGTCAGCGGTGGTGACAGCCACTCACACATCGGCAGGTCGTCGAAGCCGACCACGCTGAGGTCCTGCGGGATGCTCAGTCCGGCCTGCCGGGCGGCTTCGTAGACGCCCATCGCCTGCTGGTCGCTGCCGGCGAAGATGGCGGTCGGCGGGTCGGGAAGGGCGAGTAGTTCCCGGGCCTGCCGGAACCCGCCCTCGTGCTGGAAGTCGCCGAAGCGGATCAGAGTGCGGTCGACCTCGATCCCGGCCCGCTCCAGGGCGGCCCGGTACCCGTCGATGCGGGCCTGGCTGCAGAGCATCTCCTTACGCCCGCCGATCGTGGCGATCCGGCGGTGCCCCAGCTCCAGCAGGTGCTCGGTGGCGGCGAGGCCGCCCGCCCAGTTGGTGGCGCCGATACTCGGCACACCGTTGCCCGGCAGGTCGATCGGGTCGATGACGACCAGCGCCACCCCTGCCCGTTCGACCTGGGTGCGCTGGGCTCGGGTGACCGAGCTGGTCACCAGGATGACGCCGTCGCTGTGGTGCAGGGCCGGCAGGGCGGCCCAGCTCGACGGCGTGGCCTCGCCCGGCGGCACGAGCGATACAACGGTGCCGACGCTGCGCCGGGCGCACTCGGCCTCGACGCCGCGCAATATCTCCACCGCCCACGCGCTGTCCAGACCGCCGATGATCAGGTCGACGAGCCCGGACCTGCGGACCCTGCCCTGCCGGCCGGGACGGAGGTACTGGTGAGACCGCAACAGACCCTCGATCCGTTCGCGCGTCGAGGGTGCGACATCGGAGCGGCCGTTGATCACCTTGGACACGGTTGCCTGGGAGACCCCCGCCTCCGCGGCGATGACGGCCAGGGTCGGACGCTGCTCGCTCAACTTCTCTCCTCTGCGCGGACACCTTCGGTAGGCGAAAGGTATCGCAAACTTTCGACGAGTTTCTGGTCGACGGAGCTGCTTGTCAAGCCCGAGAACAACCCTCGCTCTCAACCAAGTTGGCTACAAGCCTTGACCGAGAAGCCCCGCGTTCCTAGTTTGTGGCAGCACAGAATTTGAGAGTGTTTCGAAACGTTTTCGGGCGCGAACCGGCATTCCCCACCCCGGAGGTCCCATGACCAGCAAACCCCCGAGCCGACGAAGCTTCCTGGCGTTCTCGGGCCTGACCGCACTGTCCGTCTCCCTGGCCGCGGCATGCGGCGCCGACGACTCCGGCGGCAAGCGGGCGGCCGGCGGCGAGGTGACGTTCGCATGGTGGAACATCGCCACGACGGAACCGGGCAAGTCCCTCTTCCCGCAGATCTCCTCGGCGTTCACGTCCGCTCACCCGAACATCGCGATCGAGACGACCTCGTTGGAGAACGAGGCGTTCAAGGCCAAGCTGACCGCCGTCACTTCCTCGGGCAAGCTCCCCGACGTCTTCCAGACCTGGGGCGGCGGCGTGCTGCGGCAACAGGTCGACGCGGGGCTGGTCGAGGACCTCACCGACGCACTCGACTGGTCGTCCGACCTCACCCCGGTCTCGCTGCAGGCCTATCAGTTCGGGGGCCGGACCTACGCAGTGCCCTATGACGTCGGCATGGTCGGCTTCTGGTACAACAAGAAGCTCTTCGCCCAGGCGGGGATCACCGATCCGCCGACCACCTGGTCGCAGCTCCTTGAAGACGTCAGGAAGCTCAAGGCGGCGGGTGTCATCCCGATCGCCCTCGCGGGCAAGGAGAAATGGCCGGGGCACTACTACTGGGCCTACCTCGCGATGCGCGTCGCGGGCCTTCCCGCGCTACGGCAGGCAGCGACCACCAAGGACTTCACCGGCGCGGGCTTCGTCCAGGCAGGTATCCGCCTCAAGGAACTGGTCGACCTCCAGCCGTTCCAGAAGGGCTTCCTCGGCGCCGGCTACGCCACCCCGGGCGGACAGGCCGCGACCATGGGCAACGGCAAGGCCGCCATGGAGCTGATGGGGCAGTGGGGACCGTCGGTCCAGAAGGACGCGGGCGCCGACCTCGGAGCGCACCTGGGCTTCTTTCCCTTCCCGGCGGTCGACGGCGGTGTCGGCCAGGTCACCGAGGTGTTCGGCGGTGGCGGCGGCTTCGCCCTGCGCAAGGGCGCCCCGAAGGAGGCGCTGGACTTCCTGAAGTTCTTCGTCCTGGAGAACGAGTCCAAGCTGCTGGCCTCCAACGGCTTCCTGCCGGTGGTCAAGGGCGCGGAGAGCCAACTCGCCGACGTGAACAGGAAGGTGGTGGCCGACAGCCTGGTCAGGGCGACGGGCTTCCAGCTCTTCCTCGACCAGGCCTACCCGCCGGCGGTCGGCCAGGAGATCAACGACAGCGTCGCCGACCTCATCGCCGGCAAGAAGACTCCCGAGCAGGTCACCGCGTCGATCACCGAGGCTGCGAAGAGTGCCTGACTCCGTGCCCGTCCTGACCGAGGAGCGGACGGAACACGCCGTGCCGATGCGCCCGCCCGTCCCGGCCCGGTCGCTCCTGCGCGCGTGGGGAAGCTGGGCGTCGGTCGCCTGGTTCCTCGTCCCGGCTCTGGTCCTCTTCCTCGTCTTCGTCCTCACTCCGATCGTGGTCGCCGTCTACACAGGCTTCTTCAAGTGGGGCGGGATAGGCCCCATGGACCACTTCGTCGGTTTCGCGAACTACACCAAGCTGTTCGACGACCAGGTCTTCCTCGGCGACCTCAGGCGCGGGCTGTACCTGATCGTCCTGTCGGTCACGGTGCAGTTGCCCTTCGCGCTCTTCACCGCGGTCCTGCTCAACCAGAGGCTGCGCGGCCGGGCCGTCTACCGGATGCTGTTCTTCGCGCCGTACATCCTGTCCGAGGTGGTCACGGCGGTCCTCTTCACCCTGATCTTCCTGCCAGGCGATGGCATGGCCGACCATCTCGTCGGCGCCCTGGGCCTGGAGGGGTTGCAGGGCACGTGGCTCGCCGATCCCTCCACGGTCATGCCGACCCTGTTCGTGGTCATGATCTGGAAGTACTTCGGCTTCCATATGATGCTCTTCCTCGCCGGGCTGCAGAGCATCCCGGGCGAGATACTCGAGGCCGCCTCCATCGACGGCGCCGGCGCCTGGCAGCGCTTCCGGCACGTGACGCTGCCGCTGCTCGGCCCGACGATCCGGATCAGCGTCTTCCTTTCGATCATCGGGTCCATCCAGCTCTTCGACCTCGTCTGGGTCATGACGGCGGGCGGGCCCAACCACTCCTCCGAGACGATGGCGATCTCGATGTTCCAGTTCGGGTTCAAGCGGTACCAGGTCGGCTACGCCAGTGCGATCAGCGTGGTGCTGTTCATGATCAGCCTGGCCTTCTCCCTCTTCTACCAGCGTTACGTGCTCCGCCGTGACCTGGGCGGGGCCGTCACCACGGGAGGCGGCCGGTGAACGCCGGAGGAAGGACGGCACGCGGCCTGTCGCTGCACGCTGTGGTCTGGCTGATCGGCGCGTTCGTCGTCGTGCCCCTGATCTACGCGGTGATCTCCGGGTTCAAGAGCACCGGCGAGTTGACGACCAATCCCTTCGGCCTGCCCCAGCGGTGGAAGACCGGCAACTACACCGGCATTCTCGGCGACGGAATGTTCTGGCGGCAGATCGCCAACAGCGCGGGCATCGCGATCGGCACGACGTGCTGCACGGTGGCGGCCGCCGCGATGGCGGCATTCGTGCTGGCCCGCTATGCCTTCCGGGGCAGGGAGCTGTTCTACACGCTCTTCACGATCGGGTTGATGTTCCCGTTCGCGGTGGCCGTCCTGCCACTGTTCCTCATGCTGCGCACCTTCGGCCTGCTCGACAACCCGCTCGGGGTGATCCTCCCGCAGGCGGCCTTCGGGCTCCCCATGGCGATCATCATTCTGCGCGGCTTCTTCCGGACCATCCCGGCGGAGGTCGAGGAGGCGGCCATCGTGGACGGCTGCGGCAAGCTCCGCTTCTTCTGGAAGATTCTGCTGCCGATGGCGCGTCCGGCGCTCGGCACGGTCTCGGTGCTGGCGATCGTCGCGAGCTGGAACAACTTCTTCCTGCCCCTCCTGGTGTTCAACGACCCGAAATGGCAGACGATCCCGGTCGGCGTCCAGCAGTTCCAGGGTCAGTACTCGACCGATTACGCGCTCGTCCTCGCCTACATCGTGCTCGCCATGGTCCCCGCGCTCGCCTTCTACGCCGTCGCCGAGCGGCAGCTGATCGGCGGCCTCACCGCGGGCGCCACCAAAGGCTGAATCCGTCCTGTGTGAACCTCACTTGAGGAGTCTCGTGAAACGTCTGACGGTACCGGAAGGCCCAAAATTGTGAGCGCTAACATGCGGCGTTCGGGACGGCCCCCCGAGTGTGTGGCCGCCTCCACGTCCATCCCGTACCCGCCCCCTGGCGCGGCCGCTCCGCGGCTGGTCGGGGTCATCTCACCACGCCCCCCGAAGGAGTTCCTCTGATGTGGTCCCGCCATCCGTCCCCGTTCCACCTGAGAGGCCTGCTCGCCGTCCTCATGCCCTTGCTGTTCCTGGCCGCCTACCTCGGTGCGCAGCCCGCCGGCGCGGCGCCGGTCATCGACACCAACGCCTCCTACGTGCTCATCAACCGCAACAGCGGCAAAGCGCTGGACGTCCACAACCTGGCGACCCATGACGGTGCCCGCATCACCCAGTGGGCCAGGAACGATCAGAACCAGCAGCAGTGGCAGCTCGTCGACTCGGGAGGCGGCTACTACCGCATCAAGTCCCGGCACTCCGGCAAGGTGCTGGACGTCCACAACGGGTCCACCGCGAACGGCGGCCCGATCGTCCAATGGGCCGACCTGAACGGCGCCCATCAGCAGTGGCGACTGGCCGACAGCTCGGACGGTCACGTGAGGTTCATCGCGCGCCACAGCGGCAAGGCCCTCGAAGTACAAGGCGGCTCCACCGCCGACAACGCGAACATCGTCCAGTACGAGGACTGGGGCGGCGGCAACCAGCAGTGGCAGCTGGTCAAGGTCGGCGGCGGCAACCCCGGCCCGTGCCCCCTTCCGTCGACGTACCGCTGGACATCGACGGGCCCGCTGGCGCAGCCCAAACCGGGGTGGGTCTCGCTCAAGGACTTCACCGTCGCCCCCTACAACGGCCGACAGCTCGTCTACGCGACGACGCACGACACGGGGGAGACGTGGGGTTCGATGAACTTCGGCCTCTTCACCGACTGGTCGGAGATGGCCTCGGCCGCCCAGAACGCGATGTCGACGTCCGTCGTCGCGCCCACGCTCTTCTACTTCGCGCCGAAGAACATCTGGGTGCTCGCCTACCAGTGGGGGAGAACCGCCTTCTCCTACCGGACGTCGAGCGACCCCGCCAACCCGAACGGCTGGTCATCGGAGCAGGTGCTCTTCTCCGGAGGCATCACCGGCTCCCCGACAGGACCCATCGACCAGACACTCATCGGTGACAGCGCGAACATGTACCTGTTCTTCGCCGGCGACAACGGCAAGATCTACCGGGCGGGCATGCCGATCGGGAACTTCCCGGGCAGTTTCGGCACGACCTCGACCGTGATCATGAGCGACACGACGAACAACCTGTTCGAAGCCGTTCAGGTCTACAAGCTCCAGGGCCAGAACCGCTACCTGATGCTCGTCGAGGCGATCGGCTCGCAGGGCCGGTACTTCCGCTCGTTCACGGCCACCAGTCTGGACGGCACGTGGACGCCCCAGGCCGCCACCGAGAGCAACTCCTTCGCCGGCAAGGCCAACACCGGCGTCACGTGGACCAACGACATCAGCCATGGCGAACTGATCCGCGCCGGGGCCGATCAGACCTTCACCGTCGATCCCTGCAATCTGCGGTTCCTCTACCAGGGACGCGACCCGAACTCCGGTGGGGAGTACGGTCTGTGGCCCTATCGGCCGGGGCTGCTGACACTGCGGCGCTGACGGCATGACACGGTCCGGCTCCCGTGGGGAGCCGGTGTGGCGGGCTCGGCGGAGGGCCGGGCCCGCCCGGCCGGGCTCTCGCCGCGCCTCCGTCGACACACGACCGGCCGGCCGGAACCTGATCACAGGGCCTGGTCGGGCCAGTCCAGGAGGCGGGCGCCGACGACGGCGGTCTGGAGGGTGTAGCGCTGGACCGGGTCGCCGGGATCCGCGCCGGTCAGGCGGTGGATGCGGTCCAGGCGGTACGTCATGGCCCGCACGCTGAGGTTCAGGCGACGGGCCGCCTGCGCGGTGACGCAGCCGGTGTCGAAGTACGCCGTCAGGGTGTCGAGCAGAGGCTTCGCGCCGCCCCGGGCCTCCTTGAGCGGGCCGAGGATGGTGCGGACGAGGTCGGCCATCGCCTGCCGGTCTCGGGTGAGGACCGGGTAGACCAGGAGATCGGCGGCGTGCAGGACCGGCTCGTCCAGGTGCATGCGCGCGGCGAGGTCGAGGGCGTTGAGGGCCTCCTCGTAGGAGTGGACGACTCCACCCGCGCCCGGGTGGGCGCGACCGATGGCGACCCGGCCGCCGTCGGTCGCCGCGTACGCCTGCTTGGCGAAGTGGGCCAGCACGTCGGGCTCGTCGGCCGGTGCGACGCAGATCAGGCGGCCGTCCTTGGTGGTGAGCAGGATGCGGCGGTCGCCGAAGCGGGCGATGAGCGCGGACTCGACGGTACGGGTGACCGCGTAACCGTCGCTGTACGGCTCCGGGCCCTGGGCGACGGCCACGGCGTGGGCGTGGGACAGGAGCAGGCCGAAGCGTTCGGCACGTTCGGCCAGGCGGCCGAGGTCACTCCGGCCGTAGAGCAGGTCGTCGATGAACTCCCGGCGCGCGGCCTCCTCCTGACGCATCGCCAGATGCTGCGCGCGCTCGTGGCCCTCGGCGAACGCGTCGACGGCCTGCCCGACGGCGCCCAGCAGGTGATCCGCGGCGCTCCTCGGCACGTCGAGGAGTACCCTCTGCGCTGCGGAGAGGTGGGCGCGGACGAGGGGCCGCAGTCCGACACCGGCCTCCGCGGCCCGCTCCCCGCGGGAGCGGAGGGCCTCGCGTTCCTCACGGGTGAGCGTACGACGGGTCGCGCACACGTTCGTCAGGATCTCGGCGTACCCCTCCAGGTGCCCCTCGGTTGGATCCTTCTCCGTCACGCTTCCTCCCGGTCTCTCTCCCCACGCGACCGACGAGCTCCGGACGCGCGGAGGCCAAGACTGGCACGCGGACCGCGGAGGGCCGCAACCGGCGTCGAGGGGACATCGAAACCCCCGACCCCCTGGCGGGCGAGGGAGGAGCGGGAAGGGCGGTCGGCCTGAGCGTGCACCGTCGCAAAACGGGGTAGAAACGACAAAAGGGTGCGCTGTTCGTACGGCCTTCCGCGGAGTCGCACCCGCCGGGAGAGCGCTATGGACCTCTGGCTGATCTGGTTGATCGCCGCAGGGGTGCTGGCGGTGGCGGAGATCCTCACCCTCACCGCCGCACTCGGGATCCTCGGCGTCGCCGCGGCGGTCACGGCGGGAACCGCCGCCCTGGGGGTCCCGCCGCCCCTGCAGCTCGTCGTCTTCACCGCGCTGGCCGTGGTCAGCCTGTTGTTCGTACGCCCCGTCGCCGTGCGCCATCTACGGGGACCCCAGACCGAGCGATTCGGCATGGACGCGCTGGTGGGCCGCTCCGCCCAGGTCGTCTCGGAGGTGACCGGCCTGGGCGGCAGGGTCCGCATCGGCGGCGACGAGTGGACGGCCCGCGCCTACGACGAGACGCTGTCGATACCTCCGGGAGCGACGGTCGACGTCATGGAAATCGATGGCGCCACCGCCGTCGTCTACCCCCGGGAGTGAGTCATGGACGTGCCGGGACTGCTCATAGCCGGTCTGATCCTCGCGGCGCTCGCCGTGTTCACCGTGGTACGGGCGGTACGCATCGTGCCGCAGGCGCGGGCCCGCAACGTCGAGCGACTCGGCCGCTACCGGCGCACGTTGCGGCCCGGGCTCAATCTCGTCATCCCCTACGTCGACCGCGTCTATCCGGAGATCGACCTCAGGGAACAGGTCGTCTCGTTCAGGCCGCAGCCGGTCATCACCGAGGACAACCTGGTCGTCGAGATCGACACCGTGCTGTACTTCCAGGTCACCGATCCACGCGCCGCCGCCTACGAGATCGCCGACTTCCTCCAGGGCGTCGAACAGCTCACCGTCACCACGCTCCGCAACGTGGTGGGTTCCATGGACCTGGAGAAGACCCTGACCTCCCGGGACACCATCAACAACCAGCTCCGCGGCGTGCTCGACGAGGCGACGGGCAAGTGGGGGCTGCGGGTCAACCGCGTGGAGATCAAGGCCATCGACCCTCCGCAGTCCATCAAGGACGCCATGGAGAAGCAGATGCGCGCCGAGCGGGACAAGCGGGCGGCGATCCTCGGGGCCGAGGGGCAGCGGCAGTCGCAGATCCTGACCGCCGAAGGGGACAAGCAGGCCGCCGTGCTCCGGGCGGAGGGCAACCGCACCGCCGAGATCCTCAAGGCCGAGGGGCAGTCCCGCGCCGTCGACGAGGTGTTCCAGGCCGTCCACCGCAACGACCCCGACCCCAAGCTGCTCGCCTACCAGTACATGCAGATGCTGCCCCAGCTCGCCCAGGGCGCGGGCAGTACCTTCTGGGTGATCCCCAGCGAGGTCACCTCCGCGCTCCAGGGGGTGTCCCGCGCCTTCAACGAGGTGCTGCCCAAATCCCCGGCCACCCGTGAGACGTCCTCGGAGGACAGGGCGGCCGCCAGGGCCGCCGACGACACGGCGAAGGCCGCGGAGGCCGCCGCCGAGGCACTGGCCGACGCGGCCGAAGCCGACGCCGCCACGCTTCCCTTCCCCGCAGGCGGTAAGGCGCCGCGGGGGCCGGCGGGTGAGTAGGGCCGGGCGCGGCGTCCCCCGATCCCGGCCCGTGCTCGCCCCTGCCGGTCTGTTCTCGGGGACAGGCCGGCGCTTCGGTCAGCCGGCGAGCGCGAAGCGGCTCTCGGCGTTCGCGGCGGACAGCTGTCGGCGGGCGGTGGCCAGCGCGGTGTCGATGTCGCGCGTACCGGTGGCCACGCACAGGGTGTACGTGACGTCTTCCCTCCGGCGGCGCGCCTCGACCGAACCGTCATCGGCACGCAGCAGCGTCTCGTACCGCTCGATGAGGTCCGTCAGCACCGTGGGGTGGGCCATCAGCATCAGGCTTCTCCTTCTACTCCCAACAGGGGACACCCGTCCCGTGCCGCTCGCCTGCCCCCGAGGGCGCGGAGGTATGCGCGGCATCCGACGGAAAGCCGCCCGCCCCACGGTTGACCCTCAGCGGAGGCGCGGTCGACGCGCCTGTACGACCATCGAGTCACGGGACGAGCGGTGCCGACGCGCCGGTCCCGTGCCGTGCATGCCGTGACAAGAGGCGCGGGTACTGCCCAGGGCGCCGGAACCCTCACGCGGGAGTCAGCACCGTCATGACCGATCAGACCGCCCTGCCGACCTCACCGTCCCGCCGACCGGGCGACCGCTCGGTACGGGTGGCCTCCGTACCCTCCGGTCACGTCTACGTACGGCACTGCGGCGACGAGGAAGCCGCTGACGGCGTCATCCGCCTCACGGACCCCCGGCCCAACGGCGCGCCCAGCACCTCCGGCCGCTGGTGGCCGCCCGTCATGCTCGAACCCGCCTGGGTGGACGGACACCATACGGAGTTCGACGTCTTCCACCTCCACTTCGGCTTCGACGCGCAGGGCCCGGCCGCGCTCGACGACCTCGTGACCGCGCTGCGCCGCCACGGCAAGCCGCTCGTCTACACCGTCCACGACCTGCACAACCCGCACCAGGTGGACCCGGCGCCGCACCGCGCCGCCCTGGACGTTCTCGTCCCGGCGGCCGACCGGCTGATCACCCTCACGCCCGGCGCCGCCGACGAGATCGCCCGGCGCTGGAACCGAAAGGCCACGGTGCTGCCCCACCCCCATGTGGTGGAGCGGCCGCACCTCACCCGGCCCCGCCCGCCGCGCGACCGCTTCCGCGTCGGCCTCCACGCGAAGAGCCTGCGACCCAACATGGCCGTCCTGCCCGTGGTGCGGGTCCTGGCCGAGACGCTCGCCGAGCTGCCCGACTCCGACCTCCAGGTGAACATCCACCGCGAGGTGGGCGACCCCGGCGCCCACGCCTACGCCCCGGCCGTGCTCGACGAGCTGCGGGCACTGGCGGCACGCGGCCTGCTGCACCTGCACGAGCACGACTACCTCGACGACGACGCGCTGTGGGACTACCTGAGCGGCCTGGACCTGTCCGTCCTGCCGTACACCTTCGGCACCCACTCGGGCTGGCTCGAGGCGTGTCACGACCTCGGCACCGCCGTCGCGGCGCCCACCTGCGGGTACTACGCCCAGCAGCGTCCCTGCCTGTCCTTCGGCAACGACGCGGAGAACGGACTCGACGAGGAGTCCCTGCGTGCCGCGGTCCTGGAGGCGTACCGCACGCGTCCCGCGTGGCGGGCCTCGGCCGCCGCCCGGACCGCCGAGCGTGCCGCCGTCGCCCGCGCGCACCGGGACCTCTACCACGAGCTGGATCGATGAGCGTCCCGTTGCGGATCGTCCTGATCGCCTCCGCCCGCTTCCCCGTCGGCGAACCGTTCGCCGGAGGTCTTGAGGCGCACACCTGGACGCTCGCGAAGGCGCTGTCCGAGCGCGGGCACCACGTGGAACTGTTCGCCGCCCCCGGCTCCGACCCGAGCCTGGGGGTGCACGAACTCCCCGTGCACCGGCCGGTGCTGAGCACCATCGCCCGCCAGGACGTCAGCATGCCCGACGCCGTCTGGATGGCCGAGCACCACGCCTACCTGCGGCTCATGCTGGATCTCGCGCAGGACGGCGAACGGCGCTTCGACGTGGTGCACAACAACAGCCTCCACCATCTGCCCGTGGCGATGGCGTCGGCGCTGCGGCTGCCGGTCGTGACCACCCTGCACACCCCGCCGACCCCGTGGCTCGAGTCGGCCGTCCAGGCGCAGGACCGCTGCCCCGTGACGTTCACCGCCGTCAGCGCCCACACCGCGGAGGCCTGGCGCGGGACCGCGCCCGGGGCCCGGGTGGTGCGCAACGGGATCGACACCCGCCTGTGGCCTCCCGGCCCCGGTGGGCCCTACCTCGTCTGGTCGGGGCGGCTGGTCCCGGAGAAGGGGGCGCACCTGGCGGCGCAGGCGGCCCGCAAGGCCGGCCTGCCGCTGCGCATGGCGGGACCGGTGGGGGACCCGCGGTACTTCGCCGAGTACGTCGAGCCCCTCCTCGGCGACGGCATCGACTACGTCGGCCACCTGGACCGCAGGGCCCTGGCCCGGCTGGTGGGCGGGGCGGCCGCGGCGCTCGTCACCCCGTGCTGGGAGGAGCCGTACGGTCTGGTCGTCGCCGAGGCGCTGGCCTGCGGCACTCCGGTGTGCGGCTTCGACCGGGGTGCGCTGCGCGAGATCCTCACGCCGGAATGCGGCCGGCTCGCCCCGGCCGACGACCCCGCGGCCCTCGCCGCGCTCGTTCCCGAGACCGTGCGGCTGGACCGCCGGGCCGCGCGGGAACGCGCCGAACGCTTCTGCTCGCTGGACACCATGGCCCAGGAGTACACCGCGATCTACGAGGAGTTGACCCAGTGATCGGCTACTACGTCCACCACCAGGGCCGAGGCCACCTCCACCGCGCGCGGTGCGTCGCCCACCGGACCCGTACGCCCCTCACCGGTCTGTCCTCGCTGCCCCGCCCCGCCGACTGGCCCGGGGAGTGGATCCCGCTGCCCCTCGACACCGGGCCGGTGACCGACGGACCGGCGGGCACCGCCACCGCCGATCCCACGGCGCACGGCCGACTCCACTGGGTACCCCGCCACCACGCCGGGCTCCGTTCCCGGATGGCGGCCGTCGCCGACTGGATCGACCGCACCGCGCCCGCACTGCTCGTCAGCGACGTCTCGGTCGAAGTCGCGACCCTGGCCCGGCTCATGGGTGTGCCCGTCGTGGTCTCCGCGATGCGCGGCGACCGCTCCGACGCGGCCCACCGCCTCGCGTACGACCTGGCCGACGCCCTCATGGCGCCCTGGCCGGCGGCGCTGCCGGAACCCGACTGGCCACCGGAGTGGCGCGCCAAGACCGAGCACACCGGCGCCTTCTCCCGCCACGACGGACGGCCCCGCCCGGAGAAGCGTGAGCCGGGCGGTACGGGTCCCCGGCCCGAGCGGTCCACGGCCGGCCGGGAGGTGCTGCTGATGCTCGGTGCCGGAGGCACCGAGCTGACCGCTGCCGACCTGCGGGGGGCGGCGGACGCCACCCCGGGATGGAACTGGACGGTGCTCGGCGGCCCGGGCGGCTGGACCGAGGACCCCTGGCCCCTGCTCTGCCGGGCCGACGTGGTGGTCACCCACGCGGGCCAGAACGCCGTGGCCGAGTGCGCCGCCGCCCGCACACCCGCCGTGATCGTGCCGCAGTCCCGGCCGCACGGCGAACAGCACGCCACCGCCCGCGCCCTGGCAGCGGGCGGACTTGCCACCGTACGGGACCGCTGGCCCGAGCCCCGGGACTGGCCCGGGCTCCTGGACGAAGCCCTTCGGACCGGGGGTGACCGGTGGGGCCTGTGGGCTCCAGGTGACGGGGCCGAGCGCGCCGCCCGCCTGCTCGACCGCCTGGCCGCGCCGGAGGCGCGCACCGACCCGGAGGCGCCCACCGATGCGGGTGTGCGTCAGGTCTCGGGCGTGCGTGAGGACATGGGAGTGCAAGCGGACCCGGGCGTACGTGCGGACGCGGGCCGGAGCACGGCCATCGGCGTACGGGCGGACACAGGCGCGGACGCGGCCCCGACCTCACCCCCGGGCGGGAGCACCACATGCGCGTCGCGGTGATCACCCTCGTCGCGGGCCGCCACCGCCATCTGGCACTGCAACAACGGGGTCTCGCCCACGGCACCCGCCGGCCCGATCACTACGTCGTCGTCACCATGGACGATCCGGGCGCCGCCGACGTGGTGCGGGGCCGTCCGCCGACGGCGGACACCGTGGCCGTACCGCGCATCGACGGAGGCGGTCTGCCGCTGGCGGCCGCCCGTAACGCGGGCGCCCGGCGGGCTCTGGAGGCGGGCGCCGACCTGTTGGTCTTCCTCGACGTGGACTGCGTACCCGGACCGGGCCTGCTGGCCCGCTACGCCGACACCGCCGAGGACGGCGCTCTGCTGTGCGGCACCGTCGCCTACCTTCCCCCGCCGCCCGCCGACGGTTACCGCCTCGACGCGCTGTCCCGGCTGGCGTCTCCGCACCCCGGACGGCCCGTCCCCTCGGACGGTGAGGTGCGGACCGGCGGCGACCACCGGCTGTTCTGGTCCCTGTCGTTCGCGGTGACCGCGGCCACCTGGCGGCGGATCGGCGGCTTCTGCGAGGACTACACCGGCTACGGCGGTGAGGACACCGACTTCGCCATGACCGCCGCCGGACGGGGGGTGGACCTGTGGTGGGTCGGCGGTGCCGCCGCCCACCACCAGTACCACCCCGTCAGCAGGCCGCCCGTCGAGCACCTGGACGACATCCTGCGCAACGGCGCCCTCTTCCACCGCCGCTGGGGCGAATGGCCGATGGAGGGCTGGCTCCGTGACTTCGCCCGCCTCGGGCTGGTCACCCACGACGCCCGGACCGGCTCCTGGCACAGACGGGAGCCCGCGGGCGTCGGCCGCCCCGGCCCGGCCGGGTGAGACGCCCGCTCCCGATCGCGCGACCGTCAGCGGACCAAGGCGTCGGCAGACCAGGGCGTCAGCGGACCAGGGCGTCAACGGGCCAGGGTGTCAGCGGGCCAAGGCGCCAGCGGACCGCGCGTCGGCGGGCGACGTCACGCGTCGACAGTCAGCGGCTAGAAGGCGCGTCGCCCTCCTCGTCCCCGCCGGCGATGTCCCCGCGCGAGGTCACCAGGCGCGCGCTGCCCTCGGCGAGCTGGTAGCCGAGGCCGACCACCGCGACCTCCCCGGCCTCGACCTGCTGCGACAGCAGACGGGAGCGGTCGAGCATCAGGTCCACGGTGTGCCGGATGTGCTCGTCGATGATGTCGCTGTCACCGGTCAGACCGGCCGCCCGGGCGGCGAGGATGCTCGGCGTGACACGCTCCACGACGTCACGGACGAAGCCGCCGGCGGAGAAGCCGTCCTCCACCGCCGCGCGGGCGGCCGCGACCGCCCCGCACGAGTCGTGTCCGAGGACGACGACCAGACGTGCGCCGAGCACGCTGGTCGCGTACTCGACGCTCCCCAGCACCTCCGACCCCAGCACATGGCCGGCGGTCCGTACGACGAACAGGTCCCCGAGGCCCTGGTCGAAGATGATCTCCGCGGCGAGCCGCGAGTCGGAGCAGCCGAGGACGACGGCGAACGGGTTCTGACCGGGGGCCAGCTCGGTGCGGCGGGCGGCGTCCTGGTTCGGATGCTCGACCGAGCCCGCTACGAAGCGCTTGTTGCCGGCGAGGAGGGCGTCGAAGGCGATGTGGGGTGAAGTTCTGGGCATACCCGCAGCCTATGATCCGGCGGCACTCCGTGCCGGGTCGGGGGTCCGTTGACGCGCGTCGACTCCCCCCGGTCTCTCGGGGCGGCCGTACGCGTGCGACGGCACCGCCCGCGACGAGGCCCGGCGACGGTTCGCGAGTCCGGCGTCCACACGGACGTTTTGCGGTATCCGCAAAGTTCTTGGTCCCCGGCCGTCCCCCCGCCCCAACCTGGGCGCGTACGACTTCGTCGAAGGGGGAACATCATGCTCACGACATCCTTGACCGCCTCGCCCGCCCCACTGAGCCCACGGAGGCGCTGGACCGTGCTCGCGGTCTGCGCGCTCAGCATGTTCCTGGTCGGTGTGGACACCACCATCGTGAACGTGGGGCTGCCGGAGATCGGACGCGGTCTCGGCACGGGCACCCGCGGTCTCGCATGGGTCGTCGACGCCTACACCGTCGTCATGGCCGGTCTCCTCATCGTCTCCGGCGCCCTCGCGGACCGCTTCGGGCGCCGTCGGGTCTTCCGCTGCGGACTGCTCGTCTTCGGTCTCGCCTCCCTCGCGTGCGCCCTCGCCCCCTCCCTCGGCACGCTCGTCGCCGCCCGGGCCGTGCAGGGTATCGGAGCGTCGATGCTGAGCCCCGTGGCCCTGGCGATCGTGGTGAACGCGATGCCCGACCCCCGCGAACGGGCCCGCGCGATCGGGGTGTGGGCCTCGGTCTTCGGCCTCAGCATGGCGGCGGGTCCCGTCACCGGCGGGGCGCTCATCGCCGCGTTCGGCTGGCGCTCGGTGTTCTGGATCAACGTGCCGGTGGTCCTCGTCGCTCTCGTCCTGGTCGCCGTCTTCGTACCGGAGTCCCGTGGCCGCCGCGGCCGCCGCGTCGACCTGCCGGGGACCGTGCTCCTCACCGCGACGATCGGGCTCTCCGTCGGTCTCCTCATCGAGGGACCGCGCATCGGCTGGACGTCACCCCCGGCCCTCACCGGTTACGCCCTGACCGCGGCCGCCGTCGTCGGCTTCGTCCTGGTCGAACAGCGCCGCGACGAACCCCTGATGGACCTCGGCCTCTTCCGTCGGCCCCCCTTCGTCACGGCCGTGCTCGGGGCGACCGCGGTGTTCGTCGCCCTGAACGTGACCCTGCTGCTCAACACCCTCCACCTCCAGCACGCCCGCGGCTGGACTCCGCTCGCGACCGGCGCGGCGACCCTGCCCATGGCGCTCGGGGCCACCCTGTGCGCACCCTGGGCCGGCGCCCTGGTGGGCCGGCGCGGCGCGCGGCTGCCGCTCGTCCTCGCGGGCGGGTTCACCGCGGCCGGAGGACTGTGCCTGGTGCGCCTGGACCGGGACACGAGCGTCGGGGTGATCCTCCTCGCCTTCCTGCTGATCGGCATCGGGTTCGGCTTCGCCAACGCCCCCTTGACGAACACGGCCGTCGGCGGACTGCCGCCGTCCCGGGCCGGAGTCGCGGGAGCGATCACGTCGACCGCCCGTCAGGTCGGTGCGGCGGTCGGCATCGCCGTCGCCGGCGGTCTGGTCGCGGGCGTCGGCCCCACCGGCCTCGCCGCGGCGACCCGCCCCGGGTGGTTGCTCGTGGCGGCCTGCGGGCTCTTCCTCCTGGTCGTGGCGCGAGCGGCGACGCCCCTGGCCCGTAAGGGAGTTGACTCGGTGTCCAACAGGGGAGAGCGTTCGGTGGGGTGAACATCCGGCCCCGGTGACGTGAGGACGGACGGGGGAGTCGTTCATGCTCGCACGAGTGCTGCGCGTACCCGAGCTGCGGAGGCAACTGCTGTGGACGGTGCTCGCCGTCGTGGTCTTCCGGCTGGGCCAGAACCTGCCCCTGCCCGGTGTACGCGGCGGGGCGCCCGACGGGGCCGCCGCGGGCGGTGACGGGGGACGGGGGCCGCTCCAGGGCCTCGTCGAGTTGCTCACCGGCGGTGGGCTGGGCGGGCTCTCGGTGTTCGCCTTCGGGACGGCACCCGTCATCGCCGCCCGTCTCGTCATGCAGGTCGTGAGCCAGCTGGTCCCGCGCGTGCGGGTCCTGCGGGCGGCCGGCGAGCAGGGCGCCGCCGTGATCGCGCGCGTGACGCGGTGGCTGGCGGTCCTCCTGGCCGCCGGGGCCGCCGTCGTGGTGGTGGGCGCGGTGACCGACGGCGGGTGCGTCCCGCTCGCCGACGTCTGCGCCTCGGGCGACTCGTCCCTCCTTCACGCCCGCGCGGACGGCCTGCTCGTGCGGGTCGCGCTGGTGGCCTGCATGACGGCGGGTACGGCGGTCGTCGTGCTGCTGGGCGGGCTGATCACGGCCCGGGGCGTCGGGGAGGGCCTCTCCGTCCTGTTCCTCGCCCAGATCGCCGCGGTCGTCCCGGGCCAGGTGCTGAGCGCCGCCCGCGAGACCGGAGGCACCCGGGGCGCCGTCGTCCTCCTTCTCGTCGCCGTCGCCCTCGTGGTCATGGTCGCCATGGTCATCGCCGTGCAGCAGGGGGACCGGCGCATCCCCGTACAGCGGGCCAAGCGGATGATCGGCCGCCGGCTGCACGGTGCCACGCCGACGTACGTGCCCGTGAGGGGCGGACAGGGCGGCTTCGGCGTGATGGTCCCGGCGTCCCTGCTGCTCCTGGTGCCGGCGCCGGTGGGACCGTGGCTGCTCCTCCCGTACGTCCTGGTCGTCTTCGCGCACGCGTGGCTCCGGGCGGGCATCGAGCCGGGCGCCGTCGAACTCGCCGACCGGCTGAAGGGGGCGGGCCTCTTCATCCCCGGGATCCGTCTGGGCCGGCCGACCGCCGAGTACATCCAGTACGTCCAGGTGCGGATCGGACTGATCGCCGCGCTCTGCATGACGGCCGTGGCCCTGGTCCCCGTGCTCACGCTCCTGGCGCTCGACGGGCCCGCCGGGCGCTTCGCCCTCAGCGCGACGACGCTGCTGATCACCGCGAGCGCCGCCCTGGGCACCGCACGGCCCGCCGCCAGGCGGATGGAGTCCCTGGCGATGATGCGCCGGCACGAGCCGACCCTGCGCTGACCGGCGGCGCCCGTCCACGCCCGCGCGGGGAGACGGGCGCCGTCTCAGCGCGGCCCCGTCACCGTGTCGGACATGCCGAGGCGGAGATGCTCCACGTGATGGAGGGCCTGGTCGAGGAGGCCGGCGACGTGGTCGTCGTGGAGCGCGTAGACGACGGAGCGGCCTTCGCGGGTGCCGGTGACCAGGCCGAGGTTGCGGAGCAGGCGCAGTTGATGGGAGCAGGCCGACTGCTCCATGCCGACGGCCCCCGCGAGCTCCGTCGCCGCGCAGGGCCCCTCGCGGAGGCGGGCCAAGATCAGCAGCCTCGACGGTGTGGACAGCGCCTGGAGCGTGGTGGCGACCTGCTGCGCGTTCTCCGGGGTCAGACGGGTGTGCGGTGCCGCGCTGCTGTCCGGTGCGTTCACTCCATGGCCCATGGCAGCATCCTACGGAAGCAAACACATGAATGGATGTTCAAGTGTTCCTGTACGGTGGGGGTGTACGACTCCTCCCGCGAAGGGGCTCCCTCCGTCATGCCCTCCACCCTGACCAAGTCCGCACCGCCGTCCGCCGGCATCGCGGACGCCCGTCGGCGCACCCGCGTCCTGGCGCTGCCGGAGGCCCGCTGGGCCCTGGCCGCCCTGCTGCTGTTCCTCGCCGGCCTCCCCCTGGACCTCCTCGGGGCCCCGGCCTGGACATGGGGCCCGCTCTTCGCCGCCACGTACCTCACCGGCGGCTGGGAACCGGCGTGGCAGGGCCTGAGGGCACTGAGGAGCAGGACCCTGGACGTCGACCTCCTGATGGTGGTAGCCGCCCTCGGCGCGGCCGCCATCGGGCAGGTCCTCGACGGAGCGCTCCTGATCGTCATCTTCGCGACCTCCGGCGCCCTGGAGGCGATCGCCACCGCCCGTACCGAGGACTCCGTACGCGGCCTGCTCGACCTCGCCCCCACCATCGCCACGCGGGTCCTGGACGACGACGCCGAGGAGAGCGTGCCGACCGCCCACCTGGTGGTCGGGGACGTCATCGTCATCCGCCCCGGTGAGCGGATCGGGGCCGACGGCCGCGTCCTGACGGGGGCGAGCGAGGTCGACCAGGCCACCATCACGGGCGAGCCCCTGCCAGTGGCCAAGGAGACCGGTGACGAGGTCTTCGCGGGCACCCTCAACGGCACGGGCGTGCTGCGGGTCGCGGTCGGGCGGGACGCCTCGGACTCGGTGATCGCCCGGATCGTCCGCATGGTCGAGGAAGCCTCCGAGACCAAGGCCCCCACACAGCTGTTCATCGAGAAGATCGAGCAGCGGTACTCACTCGGCATGGTCGCGGCCACCCTGGCCGTCTTCCTGGTCCCGTTGGCGTTCGGCGCCGAACTCACCGCCTCCCTGCTGCGCGCGATGACCTTCATGATCGTCGCCTCGCCGTGCGCCGTGGTCCTGGCCACCATGCCGCCGCTCCTCTCTGCCCTGGCGAACGCCGGCCGGCACGGCGTCCTGGTGAAGTCCGCGGTGGTGATGGAGCGCCTGGGACAGGTCGACGCGGTCGCCCTCGACAAGACCGGCACGCTGACCGAGGGCACCCCTCGCGTCACCGCTGTCCGCCCCCTGTCCGGACCGGGCCGGACCACGAGGGCGCCGGAAGGAGCGGCGGCGCGTGCGAGCGCGACGGCCGACCACGAGCGGGGAGCCGTCCGGGAGGGGGCGGGTGCGTCGGACGAGTCCCGCGGGACGTTCCCCTCCGGTCGCCCGGACGAGGACGGGCTGCTCGCGCTCGCCGCCGCCGCCGAGTACCCCAGCGAGCACCCGCTGGCCCGCGCGGTCGTCCTCGCCGCCCACGCCCGCGGCCTCCGGCTCGCGCCCGCCGAGGACTTCGGCTCCGCCCCCGGCATCGGCGTCACCGCCACCGTCGGCGGTCACGAGGTCCGGGTCGGCGCCCCCGCCCGGCTCCTGCACGGGGCCGACGACGCGCTCTCCGCCCGCGCCGCAGGAGTGGCGGCCGAACTGGAGGCGGGCGGCCACACCGCCGTACTGGTCGTCGTGGACGGAGCGCCGGTCGGCGTCCTGGGCATCGAGGACCGGCTCCGCCCGGACGCCGCCGCCACCGTCGCCGCCCTGACCGGGCTGACCGGCGCCGCGCCGACGCTGCTCACCGGCGACAACCCGCGCGCCGCCGCCCGTCTGGCAGCCGCCGTCGGCATCACCGACGTACGGGCCGGCCTCCTGCCCCAGGACAAGGTCGCGGCCGTCCGGGACCAGGAGCGGGCAGGACGCAAGGTCATGGTGATCGGCGACGGCGTCAACGACGCGCCCGCTCTGGCCGCCGCCCACACCGGCGTCGCCATGGGCCGGGCCGGCTCCGACCTCGCCCTGGAGACCGCCGACGCGGTGATCGTCAGGGACGAACTCGCCACCGTCCCCACCGTCGTCGCGCTCTCCCGCCGCGCCCGGGGCCTGGTCGTGCAGAACCTCGCCATCGCGGGAACGTTCATCACCGTCCTGGTGCTCTGGGACCTCCTCGGCAGCCTGCCGCTGCCCCTCGGCGTCCTCGGCCACGAGGGCTCCACCGTCCTCGTCGGACTCAACGGACTGCGGCTGCTCCGCGAATCCGCGTGGCGCCGCGCCGCCACCGACGCCGTCACCCCGCCCGCCGTACGCGCGGGGTGAGCCGTCGCGCGCCGGGTCACCAGGCCCGGCCGGCCTCGATCAGCAGGTCGCGGACGCGGGTGACGTCCGGGTGCGCGGGGCGGCCGGGGCGCTGGGCGAGATAGGCGGTGTTGATGGGCGGGTCGTCGGGGCGGTGGAGGAGGACGAGGGCCCCGGAGGCCAGCTCGGATTCGCACAGATAGCGCGGCAGGACGCTGAAACCCGCTCCGGCGGTGACCGCCGCCAGGACACCGCGCAGGTCGGGCACGGTGACGGCGGCGGGTCGGGACAGCCGGGTCCCGAAGACGTGCCGCCAGTAACGCCGGGCGATCGGCAGGTCCTCCGCGTACGTGATCAGAGGGACCCCGTGCAGGGCCGCCGGCCCCTCCTCGGCCACCCGCTCCTTGACGCGGTCGGCCCAGACGGGGGCGGCGACCAGCGCGAACTCCTCGTCCATCAGAGGAACGGCCGCCAGGGCCCGCCCGCGCGGCCGGAACGTGGCGATGACCAGATCGTGGCGGCCGCTCCGGAGTTCGTCGAGGAGCGGTTCGGTGAGGCCCGGCGTGACGCTGAGCCGTACCCCCTCCGCCGTCAACGGGACCAGGGCCGGGAGGACCCGGGTGCAGAGCAGCTCCGCGGGCCCCGCCAGATGGACGGGGGAGGCCCGTTCGTGCGGCTCGGACCCGTCGCCGGCCGCGACCGCGAGCGCGTCGAGAGGAGCGGCGACGCGGGCCGCGAGGTCGTGGGCGCCCGCCGTGGGGGAGACGCCCCGTGGCAACCGCTCGAACAGCTCCCGGCCGGTCCATCGCTCCAGGGCACGGATCTGGGTGGTCACCGTGGGCTGCGACAGACCCAGGAGACCGGCGGCCGCCGTGAACGAGCCGGAACGGTAGACGGCGAGGAAGGTACGCAGCAGGTTCAGGTCCGCCACGGGAGCCGCGGCGGACCGCGCCTCGCCGACAGCCCCATCAGGATCCCTATGCCTCACACGGCAAGCCTACGGGTCTCCTATGGCAGGCCACCCGTCCCGCCTTCGCGGGCGACCGGCGGAGGGGGCGCGACCGCCGCCTCAGCCGGCCAGGGTCTTGAGGACCTGGGCGGCGAGCGGGGCGGAGGACGCGGGGTTCTGGCCGGTGACGAGGTTGCGGTCGACGACCACGTTCGGCACCCACGGCTCGCCCACCTGGACGTCCACGCCGGCCTCGACGAGCCGGCTCTCCAGGAGCCACTTCGCCTTGTCGGCGAAACCGGACTGGGTCTCCTCGTCGTTGGTGAAGGCGGCGACCCGGTAGCCGGCGAAGGCGTTCGCGCCGTCGGCGTCGGTGGCGGCGAGGAGCGCGGCCGGACCGTGGCAGACGACGGCCAGCGGCTTGCCGGAGTTCAGGGCGTCGACCAGCAGCCTGCCGGAGGTCTCGTCGACGGCGAGGTCCTCCATGGGGCCGTGACCGCCCGGGTAGAAGACGGCTGCGTAGTCGGACAGGTTGACGTCTTCGAGACGGAGCGGGTTCCTGAGCGCGGTGATCGAGCCGAGCGTGGCGGCGACCTTGTCGGCGCCGTCCTGACCACCGTTGACCTCGGGAGCGAGGCTGCTCCTGTCGACGGTGGGGACGACACCGCCGGGGGTGGCGACGACGACCTCGTACCCGGCGCCGGTGAACGCCTCGTACGGGGCGACGGCCTCCTCGGCCCAGAAGCCGGTCGGGTGCTTCGTACCGTCGGCCAGGGTCCAGTGGTCGGCGCCGGTCATCACGAAAAGGATCTTGGGCATAGGGGTTCTCCCGGTCGGTATGGGCCATGGTCAAGCCCGGAGGACGGTGATCGCACACCCGGCGCCTCGGTCCGAGACCGCCGGTGTGGCGATGTCCTCGAACGTACTCCGGTCCTGGAGATCTTTCCCATGCGCGATCCGATGGCTGCCATGCGATCTCCGATGGGCCCCGGGGGAATAACCCCCCTGGCCCACGGGATCCCCGTGCACCGCTTCCGCGGCGCGGACCCGGACGGGGGCGGGCGGCCCGATCGTCCTGCGGGTCCCCGCGGGAGCGCGTAGGCCCGGCGGGCGGTTCCGGGCCGTGCGTCAGATCCGGTGCACGGTGTGCAGCTTCATGGCGTACGTGCCCGTACCGTCCAGCGTGGAGGAGCCCGCCAGGTCCGACATGGTCGGGCCGTTGCCGGTCTTGCGGCTGGAGAGGAAGCGGCGCTTGCCGTTCGCGTCCTTGCCGAGGTAGATGCCGACATGGTCGACCGTCACCGTCGCGCCGTCGTCACCCGAGTCGGCGTTGAAGAGGACGAGGTCGCCCGGCTGGAGCAGCACCGCGGCCGGCGGGGTGCCTCCGGCCGTCCGGTCGACGCGGACACCCGGCGCGAAGTCCACCATGTCGCGGGACTTGCGCGGCAGCCGTGTCCTGGAGGTGTCCGCGCCCGCAGCGAGCGGGACCCCGTGGTGGTAGCCGAACACCATCCGCGTGTAGCCGGAGCAGTCCAGGTTGCCGACCTGCTTGCTGGACGGCCCGGTGTACGTACCGTCCGGGAAGGTCCAGCCGAGGTTCATGTACTCGTGGAAGTCGGCGCCCTCGTAGCGGTTGCCCTGCGGGTCGAGATAGCCGTAGCCCGCCTGCCCGAGGACCCGCTTGCCCGCGGCGGTGCCCACGCCCGCGTTCACCGTCGGCGCGCCCGGCAGGAACATCGCCGCGTAGGCGAGCACGTCGGGCGCGGTCGAACCGGCCCAGGCGCGGATCCGGGCCTCGACGGCCGGGGTCCAGGTGCCGTCGAACGGCTCGTCGAGGACGCGCACCCAGTCGCGGTGGGTGACCGTCGGCGGCGCCTCCCAGGTCGCGTCGGTGACCTCGAAACGGCTCACCGTCAGCTTGACCGGCAGATTGGTGCAGCCGTCGTTGGCGAGGGCGCGCAGGCCCACCCGGCCCTTGGCGAAGGTGGCGTCGTCGGCCTCGGCGGTCCAGGCGGCGGGCTCGGCGGTGGAGGTGCGCCAGGCCTTCGCCTGGATCCTCGTGCCCTCGCGGCGGACCCGTATGGTCCAGTCGGTGCCGGCCGCGACCCCGGTGGCCAGGGAGACGGCCGGTGCGAGCTGCGTGACGGCGTCGGCGACCTCCTTCTCGACCCGGAGCTCGACGGCCCCCGAGGTGGTGAAGGACAGCCGGGCCCGGTAGTTGTTGTGCGAGTCCTGGTAGCCGAAGGACAGGGCGTAGGAGCACGCCTGGCCGGTGGGCACCTTGTCGAACCTGGCCACCGAGCGCACGTCGACGTCGGTGATCTCACCGTCGCGGATGCTGGCGTGGCGGCTCGCGAAGTCCGTGGTGAGGTTGATGACCCCGGCACCGGGGGTCACGGAGAAGTCGGTGGCGGAGCCGCCGAGCGTGGTCCACCCGCCGCCGCCGGGGGCGGTGCCCCAGTACACCCGGTCGGCCTCGGGCAGCGCCGGATCCGGCAGGGTGCGCTGGAAGTCGTCGGCGAAGAGCCGCTTGTCCTCGGTGAAGGTGCGCTCGGGGCCGGGAAGGACCACCGTGCGGGCGCCGTGCGTCAGGAGCGCGACGCGCCGGCCGCCGGAGGTGACCTCGGTGCGGGTCGGAGTGCCGGCCAGTACGCCGGTGCTGAGCGCGCCGAGAGTCACGGGACCGAACCAGTCGGCGCCGAGGTCCGCGATCGTCACGGCGGATCTGGGCGCGCCGAGTCCGGACACGGGGGCGGCGAGCGGCGCCACGGCGGGTGCGGCAGCCGGGGCACCCGTCTGGGCGGCGGCGCGAGCGGGGGCCGCGGTCAGCGACGCGAGAGGAACCGCGGCCGCGGTGGCGGTGAGGGCGGTGAGCAGGCTGCGCCGGGAGGTGCCGGTGCCACGGGATGCATTGATCATGACAGCCATCATCCGGACGCGCCGCGGTCGCCGTGCACCAGGGTGGCCTCGCACGCGGTCGCCGAACACGCCGAGCACGCCGAACACGCCGAGCACGCCGAACACGCCGAGCATGCCGAGCATGCCGAACGCGCCGAGCATGCCGAACGCGCCGAGCACGCCGAGCACGCCGAGCACGCCGAGCACGCCGAGCATGCCGAGCACGCCGAACGCGCCGAGAGCGGGCGAGGGCCACGACCGCCCGGGGCCCGGGCGGGGAAGGCCGGGTCGGGGGCGGGCAGAATGCCCGGCGGGACGTACCCGACCGGAAGGCACCCGTATGAACCTGCCCGCATCAGGCCGTCGCGTCCTCGTCAGTGGCGCCTCCCGGGGTCTCGGGCGGGCCGTCGCCCAGGCGTTCGCCGCCAACGGCGACCGGGTCGCCGTCCACTTCGGTACGCGCGCGGACGAGGCCCGCGCCACCCTGGACTCCCTCGACGGCACGGGTCACCTCCTGGTCGGCGGCGACCTCGCGGACCCGGCGGGAGCCGCCGCCGTGGCCGACGCGGCGGCCGAGGCCCTCGGCGGGATCGACGTCCTGGTCAACAACGCGGCGGTGAACCTCCGCCACCCCCTCGCCGAGACCCCGTACGAGGAGTGGGTGGACGTCTGGCAGCGGCACGTGTCCGTGAACCTGCTCGCCACCGCGAACCTCAGCCACCTCGCCGCCCGGCGGATGATCGACCAGGGCTCGGGCGGCCGGCTCGTCAACATCGGCTCCCGGGGTGCCTTCCGCGGCGAACCCGACCACCCGGCCTACGCGGCGACCAAGGCCGCCGTCCACGCGCTCGGCCAGTCGCTCGCGGTCTCCCTCGCCCCGTACGGGATCGCCGTCGCCTCGGTCGCGCCCGGCTTCTTCGCCACGGAGCGCGTCGCACCCCGCCTGGAGGGGGCGGAGGGGGCCGCGATCCTCGCCCAGAGCCCCCTGGGCCGGGTGGCCGAGCCCGCCGAGATCGCGGCTGCGGTCCTGTGGCTGGCGTCTCCCGTCGCCGAATGGTCGTCCGGCGCGATCCTCGACCTCAACGGAGCCTCGTACCTGCGCAGTTGACGCCGGCGGAGGAGTGGCCCAGTGGCGGTCCCGGGGCGTGGACCGGTGCGCGTGCGTTCCGGCGTCCGGGGATGGATCCTGGAGGTATCGGAAGGGGCCGCGCCCCGGTTCCGCGCGGTCCGGTGTGCGAGGAGGCAGGCCATGACCCGCAACCTGGAGTGGACGGTCGGCGTGGAACTGGTCGAGGAGGACGGCAGGACCGAGGCCGAGGCCCGGCTGAGCACCGGACACTCGACCCTCACGGGACACGGTTCCGCCCGGTGCAACCCGGCGGACACGGACGTGCCGGCGATCGGCGACGAGCTCGCCGCGAGCCGGGCGATGAAGGACCTGGCCGGCAAGCTCATGCGGGAGGCCAACCGGGACATGGAAGCGGTGGGCGCGGGGACCGTACCCCAGCACACCGGACCCGGATACGGCTGGCCGGAGGCGGTCTCCTGACGGGACGGCCGCCCACGAGGACGGCCCGGCGGGGCGCCGACGACCCGCCGGGCCCTCACTGGGGCCCCCGAGTTCTGACCAGCCGCCCGGGACCTGACCAGCCGCCCGTGCGCTGACGTGTGCTGCCCGGGCCTGACCCGGGCGGGCAC
Organism: Streptomyces sp. NPDC058671; assembly: GCF_042716475.1. NCBI lineage: Bacteria > Bacillati > Actinomycetota > Actinomycetes > Kitasatosporales > Streptomycetaceae > Streptomyces > Streptomyces sp. NPDC058671. Next base: position 134,323 of record NZ_JBHXSA010000012.1, read on the forward strand.
ACGTCAGAGGCTCGATCCGCCCGCTCCCGGAGGCGACGGAGCCGCCCGGGCCTCCTCCACTCCCGGCGGGGAGGGAGCCGTCTCGGCCTCCTCGTACGTCAGCCGGTCCGCGACCTCCACCACCCCGTCCACCGTCTCGCACAGCCGGACGATGATCGGGCCGAGCCCCGGGCGGTCCAGCGTGCCGCTGAGCGTCACCCGGCCCTCGTCGACGTCGATGTGCACGGCGGACGGCGAGAGGCGCAGGATGCGGACGACCACGTCCTCGCGGATCTCCTCCTGGATCGAGCGGTCCCTGCGCAGGAACAGCTGGAGCAGGTCGCTGCGGCTCAGCACCCCGATGAGCCGCCCCTCCGAGTCCACCACGGGCAGCCGCTTCACCCGGTGCCGCTCCATCAGGCGCGCCGCCTCGACCGCCGTCCACGAGGGCCGGGCCGTCACGACGGGACTCGACATCATGGCCTCGGCCGTGCTCGGCCCGTCCTTGGCCGTGTGCCGCCGCAGCAGGTCCGCCTCGGAGACCACGCCCACCGGCCGGTTCTCCTCGTCGACCACGGGGACGGCGGTGATGCCGTACTCGTCGAGGAGCCGCGCGATCTCCTTGAACGACGTCCCGGGCTGCACCGTCACCGCGGTCGGCGTCATCAGGTCGGCGACACTGCGGTGCCTCATCGTCCGTTCCGTCCCTTCTGGGTTCCGGATCCCATGATCTCCCACCGGGCGTCGGAGTGCGGTGAGGGACCTGCGGAACGAAGGTGCGGAGGAGGGCTTGCACGAATTGACATGTACATGGTTACTTCGGGTAAGCCCACCTCCGCGAGCCGGAAGAAGGATCCCCGCATGCCCTCTCCCCGCAGGTCGAGCACCCGCACGTCGACCGCCCGCACCTCGGCAGCCCGCACCTCGGCACCCCGCCCCCGCCGCCTCACCGCGGCCGTCGCGGTCGCCCTCGCCCTCGTCGCCACCGGCGCTGCCACCGGTTCGGCCGCGCCCGAGGGTCCGGCGTCCGCCGGTCTCCGCGAGGCGATGTTCGTCGGCAACAACTGGGACGGAACGGCCGACGTCATCGCCGCCCGGGGCGACTTCCATCGCATCGGCCGTCTGAACGTGATCCCCGACAAGGAGCAGCGCCTCCGGGAGATCTACCTCAACCCCGTCAAACTGGCCTTCTTCCTTGGCGTCCGCAACGGCCCGGGGGAGGGCCACGACCAGTTCGTCGACGACATGTACGCGACCCCCGACGGCGGCGCCATGGTCGTCTCCCGGCCCAGCTTCGCCGATGTCGTCTCCCTCGACCTGCGCACCGGACGGATCAACTGGCGCTTCCCGGTGGCGGGTTACCGCGCCGACCACATGGCCGTCTCGCCCGACGGCACCCGCGTCGCCGTCTCCGCCTCCACGGCGAACACGGTCCACGTCCTCGACATCACCACCGGCCGCGAACTCGGTTCCTTCAAGACGGGCGACAAGCCCCACGAGAACGTCTTCACCTCCGACGGACTCCTGTGGAACATGTCCATCGGCGAGGTCACCACCGCCCTCGACGCGCCATGGCTCGACTGGACCAAGGGGGACCGCCGTATCACCGTCGTCGACGCCCGCACCTTCGAGACCGTCCGCGTCATCGACATGCGGGGACGCCTCGACGCCTTCGGGCGCGGAGACCTCTCCGACGCCGTCCGCCCCGTCGCCTTCACACCGGACGAGAAGAAGCTCTACCTCCAGGTCTCCTTCCTCAACGGGTTCCTGGAGTACGACATCGCCACGGACCGGATCACCCGCCTCAAGACCCTCCCCGGCAACCCGGCGACCGATCCCGACCGCACCACCTGGGTCAACGACTCGCGTCATCACGGCCTTTCGATGAGTCCCGACGGCACCAAGCTCTGCGTCGCCGGGACGATGGACGACTACGCCACGGTGGTCGACCGCGCCACCCTCCAGGAGGGCCCGCTCGTGGAGGTGTCCAAGCCGTACTGGGCGACCGTCAGCGGCGACGGACGGTCCTGTGTCGTCTCCGAGAGCGGTGCCGACCGGGTGACCGCGATCGACTTCGCCACCGGTCGGCGCGTGGCCTCCGTGGACGTCGGCGACCACCCCCAGCGCGTGCGGCTGGCCCGTGTCCCCGCCGACTGGACCGGGGTCGACGGGGGTTGAGGGCCGGAAGCGGCGCCGACCGGGTCAGCGCGTGATCCGGCCGGCCCCGTCCCGCGTCCGTCCCGCGTCCGTCCCGCGTTCGGACGCGGGACGGACGCGTCCGGCTCTCAGGCCCTGTGGACCGCGACCTCATGGAGCGAGTAGCCCCACTGCGTCGCCCGCCGTTCGCCGTGGATCCGTACGTAGCGGGCCGACGTCGACGGGAACTCCGCCGTGTCGTACCCGCCGTTCCCGGCGTCCGTGGACCACACCGTCCGCCAGTCCGTGCCGTTCTCGGACACGTCGATCCGGTACTGCCGTGCGTACGCCCGCTCCCAGTCGAGCGTGACCCGGCCGACCCGGCGTACGGCCCCGAGGTCCACGCCCATCCACTGGTCGTCCGACCAGTTGCTCGCCCAGCGGGTGTCCACGTCACCGTCGACTGCGCGGCCCGGCGCGTAGCTCGTGAACGGGTTCCATTCCGAGGAACTGGCCGAAGCGGCCGCCCCCGCGGCGAGGTCGACGCCCGGCTCGTGGTCCTCGGTCGCCTTCCAGGTGGTCAGATACGACTCGGCGCCGTCGGCCAGCTCGGCCACGATCCCCGGGCCGCCGGGCGTGAGCCGGATCTGTTCGATCCAGTCCGGCACCAGCCCGTGGTGCGCGGCGCCGTCGGTGTTCAGGTCCCAGGTGCGCTCTCCCGTCACCTGACGGTCGATCACGGACCCACCGTCGAAGCTGCGGAACGGGTAGGTGACGGCGTTCGGCGCGTCCGCGCCGACCGGGCCCGGCCAGCCGCCGACCCCGTTCATGTCGGTCCCGTACCCCAGGCCGACACCGTACTTCTCGCGCAGTGCGGCCTTCTGGCCCGCCTCCCCGATGAAGCCCTCGGCGCCGTGCATGTACTGGGCGACGAAACCGCCGAGGCGGTAGAGCCGCTCCGTCCAGTCCAGGTCCATCCAGCTGTGGCTGGAGAGAACGCCCGGGTACTCCTCGGACTCCAGGATGTCGAGCGCCCGCCCGGCCGCTTTGACGCTCATGTGGTCGAGCTCCAGCATCATGCCCCGGTCCATCATGCCCCGCAGCGCGTACTCGCCGAGCCTGCTCAGGCCGCGGGTGTTGCACTTGGCGTCGGAGGCGTACGAGGGGACGCTCACCCCGGCCGGCAGCTTGGAGGCCATCACCGGGGCGGCGGCGAGCCCGATCGGGTTGTCGTGCTGCGGGCCCGTGCACTTCTCGGTGGCCCAGAACGTGCCCGTCGACAGGAACTGGCCGATGTTGACCGCCGTCCCGATGGCCCCCGAGTCGAACCGGACACCGCACAGCGCGTTGTCGAACTTGTGGCAGAGGAACATGCTGCGCACCCCGAGCCCGTACAGCTCGTCGAGACCGCGGTCGATGTCCTCCCTGTCGCACTGGGCCACGTCGAGGATCATCTTGCAGCCGAACGGCTCCGAGGTCTCCACGCCCAGGACGACCGCGAGCTTGCCCTGCTCGACCACCGAGCGCGCCTGCGCGGCGGAGGTGACGATACGGAACCAGCCCTTGCCGGGACCGCCGTACATCCCGTCGACGTAGTCCTGGAGTTCGTACGTCCTGCGGGCCTGGAGGCGGATCGACGTCATCTCGTCGCAGCTGCGGTCCCGGGGCAGGATCGAGCAGATCAGGCCGTTCGTCACCAGGTCGTTGACGAGTACGCGCTGTCCGCCGCGCCAGGCGCGCTCCACCCACGCGTAGTAGTTCTGCTGGTGCGTCAGGGAGTCGTGTGCGGGCCAGTCCTTGAAGGTCGGCCAGCCCACCGGGTCGTGGTGGCCGTCGGAGCCACCGGTGATGTTCTCGAACAGCGCACCCGAACCGTCGGGATAGTGCTCGGGACAGTCCTTGAGCGCCTCGGGGGCGCCGCCGGCGGCGAACGTCCGGCCGCAGATCAGCCGGCCGCCGAAACCCTCGTCGGACATGAGGTGGTTGTGCGCGTCGACGAAGCCGCGCACCTTCCCCTGCGCGTCCGTTCCCGTGAAGGGCGCGCCCGTCACGTCGATGCGGGAGTCGGGGGCGGGCCGGGACGTGGGCTCCCACCACGAACCGGGGCCGTCCGCCGCGGGCACGGGACCGGAGCCGAAGAGGACGGCGGCCAGGGCGAGGAACAGCGCCAGGAGAGCGGATCGGCCGCCCGTCCCGCGCGAGTGGGGTCGAGTCATGGTCAGCGATGCCTCCGGTCGGTGGGGGTGTACCGGGCGCCCCGAGGATCGCGGTGTCGATGGACCGAGTCAAGAGTCCGGGACGGATGACCTGTTGAAGGCGGAGCACGTCCGGCCGACCAGGAGGGGGGACCCGCCGGGCCGTCAGCCCTCGATCAGCAAAACCAGCTGCTCAGCCGTCAGGTCGAGCTGCGCCGCAGCCGCCTTGTCGTCGCCGAGTACGAGGAACTGCACGGTGAGACCGTCGATCACCGCCGCCAGATACCGCGCGATCGTCTCCACCGAGACGCTCGGCTGAAGACCCCGGGGCGCGCGGACCTGCTCGACCAGAGCAGCAGCCGCCACCACGTACTGCTCGTACTGGGCGCGCGCCAGATGCTCGAACCCCGGCTCCCTCAGGGCGTACTGGGTGAGGTCGTACGTCAGCATGTGCTCACCGGGGTGGGCCGTGACATGGTCCCAGTACGTCTGGAGCGCTCCCCGCACGGTCTCCCGCAGCGTGGCGCCCGGCTCGACGGCCGACATCACCCGCGCCACGTAGTTGCCGGTGATCGTCTCGATCGCGGCTTCCAGGAGCGCCTGCTTGGACTCGAAGCAGTAGTGGAAGACGCTCAGCGACACCCCGGCCTCCGCGCAGATCGACCGGGTCGTGGTCCGGGCGACACCGTCCCTGGTCATCGCCCTGATCGCCGCCTCGACCAGCTGCCTGCGTCGTTCGGCCGACGGCATCCGCCCCATGGTTCCTCCTCGCGTCCGGCGCCAGGTTAGGCGAGAGACCCGGCCGGTGACACCACGGGCGCCGCCCGCCGCACGCGCGAGGGGGGCGGCTTCCCGGTGACCGGTGTCCCGGCGGCCCGCCCATCCGACGAAGGGTGCGGCCGTGTCTCAGCCCCGCTCCAGGTCCAGGACCCGGCGCAGGGCCGCCACCGCGTGGGCGCGGTGCTCGTCGAGCCACCGGATCGCGGCCTCCTCGTCGCCGTGGCGGAGGGCGGAGATGACGGCGCGGTGCTCGCGGACCGCCTGCTTCCGGTGCGGGTCCTCGGCGTAGTAGAGCGAGCGGTACGCGTCGGTGGAGTCCCACAGGGTCGCGATGAGGCGGACCAGGCGGGGCATGCCCGACGCCTCGATCAGGGTGAAGTGGAAGAGCCGGTTCGCCGCGGCCATCCCCGGCACGTCACCCTCGTCCGCGGCCCGCTCCACCTCGCCCTGGACGCGCTCCAGGGTGTCGACCGTGCCTTCCGGCATGCGCCGGACCGCCATGCGTACGGCCTCCGTCTCCAAAAGCTCACGGATCCGGTAGATCTCCTCCAGGTCGGCGAGCGAAAGCTCCGCGACGAAGTACCCCCGGTGGATGTGATGGACGACCAGGCCCTCCGCCTCCAGGGACTTCAGGGCCTCGCGCAGCGGCACCCGGCTCACCTCGAACCGGGCCGCGAGGGCGTCCTGGCGGATCTGCCCACCGGGCCTGAGCTCCCCGCTGGTGATGGCGCGCCGCAGTTCCCCGAGGACGAACTGCTGGGCGGTCTGCGGCCGCCTCTTCTGCACCGCGCTGCTCATCGCCTGTGACCTTCCGTTCCCTCGTGCCGCCCACCCGCGCGTCCCCGCACCGGTGGCGACCATCTTCCTACGCGCGGCCGTTGGACGCCGAGCCCCCGTGGACGGACCGTCCCAGCTCCGCCATCAGGTCCTCCGTGTGCTCGCCGAGCCGCGGGGGAGCGGCGCGGTAGGCGGGCGGGGTGGCGTCGAACCGGATCGGATGGGCGACCTGACCGGGGCCGACCGCGGACTCCGGGACCCGGGGGGCGAGCCCCAGCCGGTCGGCGAGGTCGAAGGCGGCGGCCAGATCGTTGATCGGCCCGCACGGCACGCCCGCCGCGGTGAGCTCCTCGAACCAGCTGTCGGCGGTACGGGCGCCGAGCGGCCCGGCGAGCGCCGCGACCAGCTCCTCCCGGTGGGCGACCCGGGCGGTGTTGGTGGCGAAGCGCGGGTCCCCGGCGAGTCCCGGAAGGCCGAGCCGCTCGCAGAGGGCCCCGAACTGCCGGTCGTTGCCCACGGCCAGAACCAGTGGCCGGTCCTGCGCCTCGAACACCTCGTACGGGGCGATGCTCGGGTGCCTGTTGCCCATCGCGCGGGGCACGACCCCGGTGCCTAGGTGGGCGGCGGCCTGGTTGGTGAGCGCGGAGAGGAGGGAGGTCAGGAGGGAGACCTCGACCCGTTGGCCCTCGCCGGTGCGTTCCCGGTGCCGGAGGGCGGCGAGGACGCCGAGGCCCGCGTGGAGCCCGGTGATGACGTCGACCAGCGCGACCCCGGCCTTCGTCCCCTGTCCGCCCGGTTCGCCCGTCACGCTCATGAGGCCGCCCATGGCCTGGACGAGCAGGTCGTATCCGGGCAGCCGGGCGCCGTCGGCGGTGCCGAAACCGGTCACCGAGCAGTAGACGAGCCCGGGGTTGGCCGTCCGGACGTCCTCGTAGCCGAGGCCGAGCCTCTCCATGGTGCCGGGGCGGAAGTTCTCCACCAGGACGTCCGCGCGGTCCACGATCGCGCGCGCCGCCGCCAGGTCGTCGGGGTCCGTGAGGTCGAGGGCGACGGAGCGCTTGTTCCGGTTCACCCCGAGGAAGTACGTGGCCTCCCCGGCGGCGAACGGCGGGCCCCACGCGCGCGTGTCGTCGCCGGAACCCGGACGCTCGATCTTGATGACGTCGGCGCCCAGGTCGGCGAGGAGCATCGTCATGTACGGACCGGCCAGGACCCGGCCGAAGTCGGCGACGACGATCCCGGAGAGGGCGCCTGCCGCCGTCGCGCCGGGCCCTCCATGAGACTCCGGAGCTCCCGGCATACCCGGCTGATCTGCGCGCATTCCGCTCTCCCTCGCTGGCGATCGGATCCGGTCGGACCGTACGGGCCGGATTCGGGATTTTCAATACTGGATCCAATATCCGATCTGCCGCTACGCTCGGCACGCCGAGTCGCCACAGCCGCCAGGAGGCCGTCCGTGAAGTCGCCGCAGTCCAGCTCCGTCCCCGTGCACCCCTTCGACCTGCTCGCCGTCGACGGACTGCTCACCGGCGAGGAGCGCGAGATCCGCCGCACCGTGCGCGCCGTCGCCGACCGCGACCTGCGCCCCCATGTCGCCGGCTGGTTCGAGAAGGGTGAGATCCCCGCCCGCGAACTCGCCCGCACCCTCGGCTCCGTCGGCGTCCTCGGCATGCACCTGGAGGGTTACGGCTGCGCGGGCACGAACTCCGTCGCGTACGGCCTCGCCTGTCTGGAACTGGAGGCCGTGGACTCGGGCCTGCGCTCCCTGGTGTCCGTGCAGGGCTCCCTCGCCATGTACGCGATCTGGAAGTACGGCTCCGAGGAGCAGAAGCAGCGCTGGCTGCCGAGGATGGCGGCGGGTGAGTACATCGGCTGCTTCGGCCTCACCGAGCCCGACGCCGGCTCCGACCCGGGCGCCATGCGGACGAACGCCAAGCGCGACGGCTCCGACTGGGTCCTCAACGGCACCAAGATGTGGATCACCAACGGCTCCGTGGCCGATGTGGCCGTCGTCTGGGCCCGCACCGAGGAAGGCGTGCGCGGATTCCTCGTCCCGTCCGGCACGCCCGGTTTCAGCGCCCCGGAGATCAAGCAGAAGCTCTCCCTGCGGGCGAGCGTCACCAGCGAACTGGTCCTGGAGGACGTACGCCTCCCGGCCGACGCGATGCTGCCGGAGGCCCGCGGCCTCTCCGGCCCCCTCGGCTGCCTCAACGAAGCCCGCTTCGGCATCGTCTTCGGCGCCCTCGGTGCCGCCCGCGACTGCCTGGAGACGGCGATCTCGTACGCCCGCGACCGGATCGTCTTCGACCGCTCCCTCGCCTCGTACCAGCTGACGCAGGCGAAGCTCGCCGACATGTCCCTCGAACTCGGCAAGGGCATGCTGCTCGCCCTCCACCTGGGCCGGCTCAAGGACGCGGGCACGCTCACCCCCGAGCAGGTCAGCGTCGGCAAGCTGAACAACGTCCGCGAGGCCATCGCCATCGCCCGCGAGTGCCGCACGATCCTGGGCGCCAACGGCATCACCCTGGAGTACCCGGTGCTGCGCCACGCCAACAACCTGGAGTCGGTGCTCACCTACGAGGGCACGAGCGAGGTCCACTCCCTGGTCATCGGCAAGGCGCTCACCGGCGAGCAGGCCTTCCGCTGAGCCGGTCCCGGCCCGGCCGGGTTCAGCCCGCCGTCACCCGGCCGACGAACGCGTCCAGGTTGCCCGTCAGGCGTGCGACCTGCTCGTCGAGCGTGAGGGACTCCTCGTGGCGTCTGCCGCGCAGCTTGGGCAGGCGCCTGCCCCGTACGTACAGGGAGCAGGCGAGGTCGGCGCAGAGGTAGATGCCGACCGTGTTCCCCTCGCGGCCACGGGTGCCCGCGAGGGGCGCGACAAGGAGCGTGACGCCCGACGAGGCGTGTCCGGTCAGGCAGACCTGGCACATGCTCGACTTCACGGCGCTGGTCCGGCCCGCGGCCGGCACGCGCAGGGTCACCCCGACCGGGCCGTCCGCGCGGGGCACGACCAGATGCGCGCGCAGCGGCGCACCCGGGTCCACCCAGCCCAGGAAGTCCAGGTCGTCCCAAGGGAGTTCGGCGAAGTCGAGCGGCAGCTTGAGGCGCGCCGCCTCGCCCTTGGTGCAGTTCACGAAGGACGAGCGGATCTGTCTGTCGGTCAATGGTTCCACTCGGTGGACCGTACACCGACCTTCGTGAGCCGGCATCCGAATAAGGCGCCGGACCGGGCGTCAGGCGTCAGGACGTCCGGCCGGCCGGGAATCCGGGCAGAGGAGCCGGGGGAGGGCCCGGGACCGAGGTCGTGGCCGAGTCGGCCGGGGGCGACAGCGGGGAGACGGTCGTCGGATCGCCGACCGAGGCCGACCGGTCGGTCGAGTCGCCGGTGGTGGTCAGATCCGCCGGACCGTCCGTGGCGGGCGACGACTCCGGCTCCGACGACTCGGTCGACGGCGACGTGTCGGGCGGGGGCGTGTCGGTCGACGGGGGCGTGTCGGTCGACGGTGGCGTGTCCGACGGGGGCGTCGGCGGCGAGGACGTCGACGGGGAGACGGGCGGGGACGAGGAGGTCGACGCGGAGGGCGAGGGGGACGCCGACGCCGACGTCGAGGGGGGCGCGGTGGGCGGCGGAGGCGGCGTGGTCGGCTTGTCCTGCGGGCCCGTGTCGCCGTGCTTGCGCGCGAACCACTCGTCGTCCTCGGGGTCGTACACGACGAAGACGTTCACGACCGTCACCGAGGGTGCCACGACGACGACCCGGGAGGTGCTGAACCCCTGCCACGGCGTCCCCGTCGTGCGCGGTGCCTTCTGCGGCACCGGATCGGTCAGCGGATTCCCGCAGGCGCAGCGCACCCGCGGTACGCCACGGCCGTCGACCAGGACCGCCGTCCCGGCCTGGAGCACCGCCTGGTAGGGGGTGGCGGCGCCGTCCCGGTAGCCGTGGTTCGTCACCCGGGTGTCGGCACGGAGTTGAAGCGGGGTCAGGGAGCGCAGATAGGCCGGTACCCGGTTCGGGGCGACGCCCGCGACCGAGGCGAAGGCGGTGTTCTTCGCGGGCTCACCGGAGAGGTAGCGCACCTGCTGTTCCACGTCGCAGCTGGGCACCGAGCGCGTTCCGCCGTAGAGGCCCGGCGTCGACCCCGACACCTCGGGGGTCGCCGAGGCGGTACGGGGCGGCAGCGAGGCCGGCGAGGCGGAGGCGCCGCCGGTACGTGCCGTCGATCGGGTGAACGGGTCGGGTCCCGAGGCGGCCGCGTTCTGGAGGAACACCTCGCCGCCGGCCGATCCCCCCGAGCCGCCGCCGTCGGGGCTGTTGCTGAGGACGACGGCCAGGGCGGCGGCCGCCACCACGACGGCGGTGACCGAGGCGACCTTCGGGACGGAGCGCCACCACGGGCCCTTGCCGGAGCCGTTTCCGTGGGAAGCGCCCGAGCCACCCCTCCCTGAGCCGCCGGAGGAACCGCCGCCGCCCCGACCTCCCCCCGAACCGTCGTGGGGAGGCCCGGGGGGTGGCGGTGGGCCGGCGGTCCCGGGGCGTGTGCTCCGACCCGAGAGGGGGCCCGAGGGGGGACCTGCGGGAGGGACCGAAGGGGGGCCGGACGGGGGGCCGGACGGCGGGTGGGAAGTCACGTTTTTCCCTTTCTTCCGTTCCGGGCCCATTGTGTGCGCCGAACAGTGCCCGCCCGCAAGCGGAGGCACCCACGTCGAGTACGCACCCACGTCGAGTACGCACCCGCGTCGGAGTACGCACCCGCGTCGGAGTACGCACCCACCGCCCCCCCCACCCGGCGGCTGCACCGCCGTCGGCAAGCAACCGTCCGGCACCGCTACTAGCGTGGTCAGCGTGAGCAGCCCGCCCCCCACCTCCACGCGGCCCGCCGCGACCTCCACCGCGCCCCTGGCCCGCATCGGCCTCCACGCCCTGACGGCTGTGGTCGCCGGATACCTCGCGATGGGTGTCACGGCCGGTCTCGGCCTCTGGGCCGCGGGCGCGGACGACCTGCCCGGCGGCTTCTCCGCCGTCCTCGCCGCGGTCGTCGTCATGGCCGTGGGCGGCAAGGTCGAGCTCTCCGGCGACGCCGGAGCCCTCGCCGGAACCCAGGGCGAACTGACCGCCATGCCCCTCACCGTCACCCTGGTGGGCGCACTGGTCACGGGTTTCTGCTTCCTGCGTCCGCTGCGCCACCACGCCGTGGCGCGCACCCGCGAACTCCTGCTGCGCGCCGCGAGCACCGTCGTCCTCTGGCTGATCGCCCTCGCGGGGCTCTCCGCGCTCGCCCGGCACGACTTCCGCATCGCCCTCGGCGGCGGAGACCCCACGGGAGACCTCGCGGACATCTTCGGAGAGCTCCTCGACGCCGTGAACCCCACCGTCGGCTTCCGCACCGACCTGGGCCCCACCCTGTTCTACGGCCTCCTGTGGATCCTCGGCGTGCTCGTCGTCGCCCTCCTCGTCTCCCGCAGGACCCCGCTGCCGCCCCGGCTCGTCCGCTACCAGGAACCCGTCCGGCCCGCCGCCCACGCGATGCTCCTGCTGCTCCTCGCGTACGCGGCCGCCGGCCTCGTCATCGGTGTGATCGTGGCGGCGACCAGGGGCCACGCCGCCGAAACCCTCGCCGTCCTGCTGCTCGGCCTGCCCAACGTCACCTGGCTCGCCCTCGGGGTGGGCATCGGCGGCTCGTGGGAGGGCCGCGCCGAAGGCCCCTTCGGCCTTCCCATGCCGCAGATCCTGGACGCCGTACTGCGCCGGGGCAGCGGCACGGGCGACACCCCGGACCTCTCGACCATCGACCTCGGCTCGCTCGCCGCGCAGGACGGACGGGCCTGGTGGCTGCTCCCCGTCGCCGCCGTCCTGGTCCTCGCCGTCGCCTTCGCGGCCGCGGTCCGCTCCCCGGCCCGCATCACGCTCTGGCAGCACGCCCTGCACCTGGGCGTCGCGTTCGCCCTCACCATGCTGGTCGTCGCCCCGCTCACCCTGGTCGAGGCCCGCTTCGGCCTCTCCGTCCTCGGCATCGGCGACCTCGACTCCCTCGGCGGACAGGTGCTCCTGCGCCCCCACGTCTGGAAGACCGCCGGCCTCGCCCTCCTCTGGGGCCTGTTCTTCGGCTTCCTCGGCGGACTCCTCGCCACCCGGGTGCGCCGCAAGGGCGAGATCGAGGACCCGCGACCGCCCTCCCGAGGGTGACCCCGGGGCCGGCGGGACGCGTACGGGCCGCTTCTCGATGAGCCCCTCGTGTCACGCCGGAGGGCAGTTCGTCAGCGAGTGTCCGTAAGGGGACGGGCGCAGGCCTCTGCGGGGGACCAGGGCGTCCAGGAGAGCGCCTCACGCCAACCGGGTCGGTCGAAGGCCCAGTTCTGGACCACCTCGGCCACGGGTTCCACCGCGAAGACCTCGTGGGTGCGGGGCACCCAGGCCTGGAAGTGCCGGTCCGGCCCTCCCTCGCGGTACTCCACCTGGTAGCTCAGGTCGTCGTGGAGATACACCTGCATGTAGTGCTGGTCCACCGGTTCCCCGTCGAGCCGTCGCACGACGACGAACCGCCAGGTGAGGTTCATGTCGGCCAGCAGGTCGTGCAGCCGGTCCTCGGACGGGTCGTCCCAGGTGGTCCCGTCCGCCTCGATCGCCTGAAGCACTGGTGCTGCCATGCGCATGACTGTAGTGATCGGGCGCGCTCCCCGCGTCGGCGGGTTCCGCCCGGGGAAAGACCGTCCCCGGCGGGAGCCCGGTCACCTCCCGGATCCCAGGTCACGGAACACCGGCCGTGCCCACGCCGGTGGGTCCGTCGGCGGACCGAGCGGCTCGGGGCCCTTCGCCACCACCGGCCCCGCCCCGCCGCCGCCCCCCGAGACCAGCGCGGCCCGCAGCTCCGCGACGAACTCCAGGCACGTCCCGTACCGCTCCTCCGGCGTCTTCGCCAGCGCCTTCGCGAACACCGGGTCAGCCGCCTCCGGCAGACCCGGACGGACCTCGGAGAGCGGCGGCGGCGGATCGTACTGCTGCGCCCACAGCACCGCCCAGTCGGTGTCACGACGGAACGGCGGCGCTCCCACCAGGGTCTCGAACACCACGCACGCCAGGCTGTACACGTCGCAACGGCCGTCCACCGGCTTCCCCGAGATCTGCTCGGGCGCCACGTAGTCGAGGGTGCCGACGAACTCGCCCACCGTGGTGAAGCCGGTGAGGGACAGCGACTTCTTCGTCAGGCCGAAGTCCGTGAGGTACACGTGCTCCGGGTGGTCGCGGTCGGTGCCCTCGGCGACCAGGATGTTGCCGGGCTTCACGTCCCGGTGCACCAGGTCGTGCGCGTGTGCCGCGTCCAGGGCCGAGGCGATCTGGACGGCGATCCGCCCCGCCTTCACGGGCGGCAGCGGCCCCTCGCGGTCGAGCAGCGCCACCAGGTCCTGCCCGGCCACGTACCGCATCGCGATGTACAGCACGCCCTCCGTCTCGCCCGCCTCGAAGACCGGCACGATGTGCGGGTGGTCGATCGACGCCGCCACCCGCGACTCGTGCGCGAAGCGCTTGCGGAACGTGTCGTTACGGGCCAGCTCGGGGGCGAGCAGCTTCAGCGCCACCGTCCGGCCGAGCCGCAGGTCCCGCGCCCGGTAGACGACCGCCATGCCGCCGCGCCCGATCTCGCCCTCCACGCGGTAGCCCGCGACCTCCCTGCCCAGGAGCCCCGAGGGGCGGCCCGCGGGGAGCTCGGGGTCGTCGTGCGGCACGCCGGTCATCAGCCTTCACCGGCCGGGCCGGAGGGCGGGCGCGGCACCACCTGCGTCGGCGGCGGCCCCGCGGCGGCGGACGGATCGCCCCGCACCACCACCTGCGTCGGCTCGTGCGCCGGGGGCGTGGGACCGGGCCGTTCCTCCCGGGGTTCGTCCGGCGGCGCGGAACCGGCGGCGGGGGAGGTGGGGGAGGCGGCCGGGGAGGACGCGGCGACCGAGGGCGCGGCCGAAGCGGCGTACGTACTGAGCCCGACCCCGTCGCAGTACACCCAGCGCTCGTGCTCCGCGTCGTACAGCCACACGGACTCGCCGTCGACCACCATGCCGACCCGCAGGCCACGGGTCCGCAGCCGGAAGTGCTCGCGGTCGAGACGGCCCGACCCCAGCTCGTCGGCGGCGCGCCGGTAGCGGCCGAGCGCGTCCTCCGCGCGGGCGATCAGCGGACGCGGATCGGCGGTCCTGGTGAGTGGCCGGCCCGCCGCCGGAGGGTCGTCGGGGACGGCGACGAGGAGGCGGGCGTCGACCCACGCGGCCCAGCCGTTGGAGCACTGGATCCGCCCCCAGTCCCCGGCCCGCTCCTCCAGACGCACCGGCAGGAACGCGTCGAGCGGCACCGTGGGCAGCGCCGGGTCCGGCGTCTCCCACGCGGCGAGACCGCCCCGCGGCACGACATGGGTGGGCCGGAAGTCGGGCAGGTACTCGGGTACGGGGACGCTCACGGTCTACCTCCGCATGACGACCGGCTCGTGGCGGCGCAGCAGCCGGGCCACGACCAGGCCGAGGACGAGACAGAGCAGCACCATCATGCCCATGTCGAACAACCAGGCCTCCGCCGTGTGGCGCATCAGGGGATCCGTCGTCTTGTCGCTCGGCGCGACCTTCCCGATGTCGATCGTCGCGCCCATCGCCGCGAACGCCCAGCGGGAGGGGACCAGCCAGGCCAGCTGCTCCAGGACGAGCGTGCCCCGTACGGTCAGGAGCGCCCCGCAGAACACCACCTGCACGATGGCGAGGAGGACGAGCAGCGGCATCGTCACCTCCTCCTTGCGCACCAGCGCCGAGACGAGCAGGCCGAGCATCATCGCCGTGAACGAGAGCAGCGCGACGGCCAGCGTGATCTCCACGAGCGGAGGCAGGAGGACCCCCTTGCCGCCGGGCACGTTCAACGGCACGCCGATCAGGGCGACCAGGGTCAGCACGACGGCCTGCACCACGGTGATCAGGCCGAGGACCACCACTTTGGAGGCGAGGTACGCGGAGCGGGACAGGCCCACGGCTCTCTCGCGCCGGTAGATGGTGCGCTCCTTGACGAGTTCGCGCACGGCGTTCGCCGCGCCCGTGAGGACTCCGCCCACGCACAGGATGAGCAGCACGTTCAGCGTCGACTCGGGATTGAGGCTGCCCTCGGACAGGGCTCTGGCCATCGCGCCCATCACGAACGGCAGAGCGATCATGATGGCGAGGAAGGTGCGGTCGGCGGCGAGCGCCGCCGCGTACCGGCGTACGAGCGTCCGCAGCTGAGAACCCCAGCTCTGCGCCTTCGGGGGCGGGGCCGGCTCCGAAGGCGGGGCGCCACCCCCCTTCCTGATCCCGTCCCCGGCGACGGGCACGGGAACGTCCGGGCGGGCGGTGGAGTCCTCGATGTACCGGCGGTGGAAGCGCGAGGACCGGTACTGGCCGGCCCAGTCGCGGTCCCGGTCGTTCTCGAAGGCCTCGAACGCCTCCGGCCACTGCGCGAAACCGAAGAAGCCGAGAGCGTCCCCGGGCGGCCCGTAGTACGCGACCCGACCGCCGGGTGCCAGCACGAGCAACCGGTCGCACACGTCCAGACTGAGCACGCTGTGCGTGACCACGACGACCGTACGCCCGTCGTCCGCGAGCCCGCGCAGCATGTGCATCACGGACCGGTCCATGCCCGGGTCGAGGCCGGAGGTCGGCTCGTCCAGGAAGAGGAGCGACGGCTTGGTGAGGAGTTCCAGGGCGACGCTCACCCGCTTGCGCTGGCCGCCGGAGAGACTGTGGATCGGCTGCTTCGCGCGCTCCACCAGACCCAGCTCGCGGATCACCTCGTCCACCCGGGCCCGCCGCTCGGCGGGGACGGTGTCCTCGGGGAAGCGCAGCTCGGCGGCGTAACCGAGGGCCCGGCGCACCGTGAGCTGGAGGTGCAGGATGTCGTCCTGCGGCACGAGCCCGATGCGCTGGCGGAGCTCGGCGTAGTCCCGGTACAGGTCGCGGCCGTCGTAGAGCACCGTGCCCCGGTCGGCGGGGCGTTGGCCGGTGAGCGCGCCGAGGAGCGTCGACTTGCCCGCGCCGGACGGGCCGACGACCCCGAGCAGGCACTTCTGGCCCACCGGGAAGGACACCTCGTCGAGGAGGGTCCGGCGTCCGTGGTCGATGGTGACGGCGAGCTGCTGGACGTCGAGGGAGACCTCGCCGGTGTCGGTGAACTCGACGAGCTGCCCGCCGATCAGACAGAACGCGCAGCGGCCGATGCCGACGATGTCCTCCGGGGTGACCCGGGCGTCGACGACGGGAGCGCCGTTGAGGAAGGTGCCGTTGTGGCTGCCCAGGTCATGGATCCAGTAGGTGCCGTCGGGGTGGGCCCGCAGCTCGGCGTGCTGCCGGGAGACGACGAGGTCGGAGACGACGACGTCGTTCTCGGGCGCGCGGCCGATACGGATGGTGTGGGCGGGCAGCGGCCGCACGGAGGTCGGCCGCCGGAAGGTGCCGGTGGCGGCGGGGTGGGAGACGGACGGGGGCCGGGGCGGCGCCCCGGGCGGGCGTACGGCTTCGGGGGCGACCGGGGCCGGGGGAGCGGGGTCAGGTCGGGGGGCCTGCGAGGGCTGGACCCGCGGCGGAGGTTCGGGCCGGGGCTCAGGTTCCGAGGGAGCCGGCGGGGGGTCCGGTACGGCCAGGGGCACCGGTACGACAGGCGCTTCCGGTACGGCGGGCGGCTCGGGCACGGCCGACGGGTCCGGTGCGACGGGCGGTTCCGAAGCGGGAGGCTCCGGTGCGGCGAGGGGCGGCTCGGGAACGGTGGGCGGCTCCGGAGCGACAGGCGGCTCCGGAACGGCCGACGGCTTCGCCACGGCCGGCGGCCTGGCGCCGTCCTCCGGCCCCGTGCCTTCCGCCCGCACCGCACGCGACACCGCCCAGAACACCGCGCGCGGCCCGTCCTCCGGATGCCCGAAGCGTACGACCGTCCCGGGGCGCACCGCCTGGGGTCCCGCCATCCGCAGGCCGTCCGTGAAGGTGCCGTTCGTGCTGCCCTCGTCCGCCAGGGTCCAGTGGCCGTCGGCGGCCGAGAGCACGGCGTGGTGCCAGGACGCGCGTGCGTCCGCGAGCACGATGTCGCAGGTGGGGTCCCGTCCGACGCGGTAGACGCGCCCCGGGTCCAAGCGTGTTGTGTCCCCGTCGATCTCGAGGACCAGATCTGGCGCCGCGGGCGCGACGGGTCGCTCTCCCATGGGTGAATTTTATCCGCCGGTGCTCATCCGTGCCCGGGATGGGGCGCCGGTAGGGTGGGCGTCCGCCGCGAGAGCGGCGCCCGACGAAGGAGGATGCACCCGTGCCGAAAGGTGTCACCGGGCGGCGGCCCCGTACCCGCGCGGCGCTCCTGAAGGCCGCCCTGGAGACCTTCGCCGAGCACGGGTTCCACGCGACCACGATCGAGCAGATCTGCGAGCGGGCGGGCTACACGAGAGGCGCGTACTACTCGAACTTCGCGAGCAAGGAGGAGCTCTTCCTCGCTCTCTTCGACGAGCACAGCGACCGGACCGTGCGGAGGCTGGCCGAGGCGATCGACGCGCTGTCGGCGGACGAGTACACCCTGACGCGGATCGCGGAGCTCGCCGCCCGCGTCGAACCGGACGAGCGGGACTGGTACCTGGTGACCACGGAGTTCACCCTGCACGCCATCCGGGACCCGCAGGCCGCCTGGGTCCTCGCCCGCCACGACGAGCGACTGCGGGCCGAGATAGCCCGCGGCCTCACCCTCGTCCTTCGGCGCGCGGGGCGCGAACTGACCGTGGACGCCGACCGGTTCGCGCGGCTCCTCATCGCCCTGCGCGAGGGCGGTCTCGCGCAGAGCTACGTGGAACCGGACGTGCTGCCGCCGGGCAGTCTGGAGCGGCAGTTCCTCGCCCCGCTCCTGGCGGCGTCGACGAGGGAGATCCCCCGACCGGCGTCCGCCCCTGACGGGGCGGGGTGACACCAGACCTTCTCGGCGTGGGCCGGCGTGGGCGCTTCGACCGGCGTCACGCGGGCGGTGCGCCGCAGCGGCCGGGGTTGCGGCTCGGGGTTCTCGGTGGCTACGGTCGGCGCCCGACGGAGAGCGCTTACTATCCTCGTCTCCGCCGCCCGGTCGTCCCCAGGAGCCCCCCGTGCCCACCCCCGACGTCCTGATCTACACCCGCACCACGGGCTACCGCCACGCGTCCATCCCCGACGGCGCCACCGCGCTCACGGAGCTGGCCCGCGACCTCGGGCGTACGGCAGAGGTCACGGAGGATCCCGACGTCTTCACTCCCGGGCGCCTGGCCCGGTGCGCCGTCGTCGTCCTGCTGTCCACGACGGGGAACGTCCTGACCCCCGAGGGACGTGCCGCCTTCGAGGCGTACCTGCGAGGCGGCGGCGCCCTCCTCGCCGTCCACGCCGCGGCGAACGCCGAACCGGACTGGCCCTTCTACGGGGAACTGCTCGGCACGCGCTTCGACGGCCACCCCGAGGTCCAGCCCGGAGTCGTCCTCGTCGAAGGCCACGACCATCCGGCGACCGCGCCGCTCCCGGACCGCTGGGCCTGGACCGACGAGTGGTACAACTTCACCTCCGCCCCGAGGGACACCGGCGCGGACCGCGTACGGATCCTCGCCCGCGCCGACGAGTCCACCTACCGCGGCGGCACCCACGGGGACGACCATCCGCTCGTATGGTGCCGGGACGTGGACCGGGGCCGCGTCTTCTTCACCGCCCTCGGGCACGACCCTGAGGCGTACCGCGACCCCGTCTTCCGCGCCCACCTCTCCGGGGCCCTCGCCTGGCTGACCTCCTGACCGGCGCGGCCCCCGGCGGCTCCCCGGTCACCCCACCGCCCCGCCCCTGTTGCGTTCCGCCGTGCCAGGCGCAAGGTTGCAGACGGGGGCCGATGGCAGGAGGAGGCTGGGCATGGGCATCGCCACCGTGAACCCCGCGAGCGGCGAGACGCTGCGCACCTACGAGGCCCACGGGCCCGAGGAGGTCGAGCGGCGGATCAGCGCCGCCCACGAGGCGTACCGCCAGTACCGCACCACCTCCTTCGCCGAACGCGCCCGCCTCCTGCGCGCCGCCGCGAACCTGCTCGACGAGGACACCGAGGACATCGCCCGCACGATGACCGTCGAGATGGGCAAGCCGATCGTCGCCGCCCGCGCAGAGGCCGCCAAGTGCGCCAAGGCCATGCGCTGGTACGCCCGCCACGCGGAGGAGCTGCTCGCCGACGAGCACCCGGCCGAGAGCGACGTGCAGGACTCCGGCGCGGACATGGCCCGTGTCCACTACCGGCCCCTCGGCCCGATCCTCGCCGTGATGCCGTGGAACTTCCCGCTCTGGCAGGTGATGCGGTTCGCCGCGCCCGCCCTCATGGCGGGCAACACCGGCCTCCTCAAGCACGCCTCCAACGTGCCGCAGACCGCGCTCTACCTCGGTGACCTCTTCCGCCGCGCCGGATACCCGGAAGGCTGCTTCCAGACCCTCCTCATCGGTTCCGGCGACGTCGAGGCGGTGCTGCGCGACCCCCGGGTGGTCGCCGCCACCCTCACCGGCAGCGAACCGGCCGGCCGGGCCGTCGCCGCCGTCGCCGGCGACGAGGTGAAGAAGACCGTCCTGGAGCTCGGCGGCAGCGACCCGTACATCGTCATGCCCTCCGCCGACATCGTCGGGGCGGTGAAGACCGCCGTCACCGCGCGCGTGCAGAACAACGGGCAGTCCTGCATCGCCGCCAAGCGGTTCATCGTCCACCGGGACGTGTACGACGACTTCTCCGAGCGCTTCACGGCCGCCATGAACGCCCTGACCGTGGGCGACCCCCTCGACGAGTCCACCGACGTCGGCCCCCTCGCCACCGAACAGGGCAGGACCGATCTGGAGGAACTCGTCGACGACGCGGTACGCCACGGCGCCGCCGTCCTGTGCGGCGGCCACCGTCCCGACATGCCGCAGCTCCGCAACGGCTGGTACTACCGGCCCACCGTCCTCACCGGCATCACCCCCGACATGCGGATCCACCAGGAGGAGACCTTCGGGCCCGTCGCCACGGTCTACCCGGTGAGCGACATCGAGGAGGCCGTGGCCGTCGCCAACGACTCCCCGTTCGGACTCAGTTCCAACGTCTGGACCCGGTCCCCCGAGGACATCGCCTTCTTCGTCCGGGACCTGGAGGCCGGCGGCGTCTTCGTCAACGGCATGACCGCCTCGCACCCGGCGCTCCCCTTCGGGGGGATCAAGCGCTCCGGATACGGACGTGAGCTCGCCGGCCACGGCATCCGCGAGTTCTGCAACGCGACCACCGTCTGGCAGCGGGCCTGACCACCCGCCTCGCCTCCCCCCCGGCCCCTCTCGCTCAGGCCCGCGTCCACTCCAGCAGCCGTTCCGCCGGCCAGGTGTTGATCACCCGGTCCTCCGGCACCCCGCACTCCTCCGCCCGCGCGCAGCCGAGGATCTGCCACTCCAGCTGACCCGGCGCGTGCGCGTCCGTGTCCACCGCGACGTAGGCACCCGCCGCCACCGCGAGCCGCAACAGTCGCCGGGGCGGATCGAGCCGCTCCGGGCGGCTGTTGATCTCGACGGCCGTTCCTGCCTCCGCGCACGCGGCGAACACCCGCTCGGCGTCGAACTCGGACTCCGGCCGCAGCCGCCCACCCGCCACGAGACGGCCCGTGCAGTGACCGAGCACGTCCATCAGAGGATCGCGCACCGCCCGCTCGAGGCGCCGGGTCATCGACCTCGCGTCCATCCGGAGCTTCGAGTGGACCGAACCCACCACCAGGTCCAGACGGTCGAGCAGCTCCGGCTCCTGGTCCAGCGAGCCGTCGTCCAGGATGTCGCACTCGATCCCGGTCAGCAGGCGGAACGGCGCCCACTCCTCGTTCAGCCGCGCCACCACGTCCAGTTGCTCCCGCAGCCGCTCCGGCGACAGACCGCGCGCCACCGTGAGCCGGGGCGAGTGGTCCGTGAGCACCGCCCACTCGTGACCCAGCTCCGCCGCCGCCCGGCCCATGTCCTCGATCGTGGCGCCGCCGTCGGACCAGTCCGAGTGCAGATGACAGTCCCCGCGCAGCGCCGCCCGCAGGGCCTCGCCGCCGGTCCCCGGCTCCGCGGACCGCAGGGAGTCCCGCAGCTCCCCCTCCAGCCGGGCGAGGTACTCCGGCACCTGCCCCGCCAGCGCCTCGCGCACCACCGCCCCCGTCTTCGGCCCGAGACCCTTCACCGACTCCAGGGTTCCCGCGGCCGCGCGGCTCGCCGCGTCACCCTCGGGCAGGGCGGCGACCGCGGCGGCGGCCGTACGGAAGGCCTTCGCCCGGTACCCCGGTGCCTGAGCCCGCTCAAGGAGGAACGCGATCCGGTTCAGGGCGGCCACAGGGTCCATGACGTTCCTCCTCAGGCGCCGTTCGCCGGGGTACCGGTCGGCACCGTCGCCGGACCGATCTCGCACCACACCGCCTTGCCCTCGCCGCGAGGCTCGACCCCCCACCGGGAGGCCAGCGCGTCGAGCAGCATCAGTCCACGCCCCGAGGTGGCGGCCTCCCCGGGGGTACGCCGCCGGGGCCAGGCACTCGACCGGTCCTGCACCGAGAGCCGCACCCGGCGCACCGGCTCGGGCAGCACTTCGAGGGTGAGCACGGCACCGCCCTCGGTGTGGAGCAGCACGTTGACGAGCAGCTCGCCCGTCATCAGCTCGGCGTCGTCGGCGAGTTCCGGCATGCCCCAGTCCCGCAGCGCCTGTCCGACGGCCACGCGCGCGTCCGAGAGGCCCTGCGGATCGGCCTGGTGGATGTACTGGTGGATGCGCGGCGCCTTCGGTGTGCCCGGGTCCGGGCTGCGCTGCAGCACGAGCAGCGCCACGTCGTCGCCCGAGCCCCAGCGCTCCCACAGCCGCTCGGAGAGGTGGTCGGCGAGCGCCTCGGCCTGCGGCGGACCGCTCGCGATGGCCTCCGACAGCGCGGCGAGACCCGCCTCGATGTCCGAGCCGGGCTGCTCGACGAGACCGTCGGTGCACAGTACGAGGGTCTCCCCGGGCACGAGGTCGAGCCGTGTCTCCGGGAACTCCTCGTCCCCGAACACCGTCGCGAGCCCCAGCGGCAGCCCGCCCCGGAGGTTGGGCTGCCCGACCCGGCCGTCGTTGTGCCGGATCAGCGGCCCCAGATGTCCGGCCCGCACCGCGCGCAGGGTGCCGCTCCCCAGGTCCACCTGGGCGTAGGTGCAGGTGGCGAAGCGGTTGGTGTCCAGTTCGGCCAGAAACCGGGAGGCCCGGGCCAGGACCGTCGAAGGGGCGTGGCCCTCGCCCGCGTACGCCCGCAGGGCGATCCGCAGCTGGCCCATGATGGCGGCGGCATGGGTGTCGTGCCCCTGGACGTCGCCCACGACGATCCCGACCCGGCCGCGGGGCAGCGGGATCACGTCGTACCAGTCGCCGCCGACCTGCCGGCCGCTCCACGCCGCGTGGTAGCGCACGGCGATCTCTCCGCCGGTGATCGCCGGGATGCGCCGCGGCAGCATGGTGGCCTGGAGTCCGGTCGCCAGCTCCCGTTCCTCGTCGAAGAGGATCGCCCGCTGGAGCGACTGGGCGACGATCGCCGCGAGACCGAGGGCGAGATTGCGCTCGTCGGCGTTGAAGGAGGTGCGGCCCCGGTAGAAGAGGACCATGCCGCCGAGGGAGCGGGCCTGCGCCACCAGCGGCAGGTAGCACGCGGCCCGGAACTCGAGACGCTCCAGGTAGGGGGCGAGCTGGGGGAAGTCCCGCCCGAGCGACGGGAACGACGAGACGAACCGGGGCCGCCCGCTCAGCACGGCCTCGGCCAGCGGAAACCCCCGGTCGAGGCGGCGGACGCGGAGGTCGTCGAGCACGTCGAGGGACTCGCCGCTGAGCGCGATGATGTTGAGCGAGCCGTTCTCGACGAGGCCGAGGGCGAGCCCGTCCGCACCGAGCCGGGCGAGCCCGCCGGGGCCGGTCAGCGCGGCCGTCACGTCGTCCACGGTCACCGCGCGCGACAGGGCGTTCGTCGTCCGCTCGACGATGCTCGTCTGGACCTCGCGCCGCTTCTCCAGCTCCTGGACGAAGGTGAAGCGGGTGACCTCGGCGGTGGTGTCCCGCACGACGCCGACGATCCGCCGGGCCCAGCCGCTCGGCGAGCGCAGGATACGGGCCTGCACATGGGTCCAATGGGGTGGCCCGTCGTCCTGCGGGATGGGGAAGTGCGCGGTGTACGAGACCTCGCCGCCGGTGACCGCCTGCCGTACGACGTCGTCGAGACGGGCCCGCTCCTCGGGGGCGAGCCGCGCGACGACGGTCTCAGGACGCCCGTCGAAGGTGTCCGGCGACAGCCCGAAGACCAGCAGCCCGGACGGGTCGACATCGATGGTGCCCGTGTCGAGATCCCAGTCGAAGCTGCCGGTCCGGTTCATGGCGAGCCACTCGGCGGGCCCGATCTCGCCATTGCGCGTATGCCGGTCTTCCTCGGTCATCCCCCCCATTGTCGAACCCGCACCCCGCCGACGCCATGGCGATGACACGGCGTGGCGCGAGTTCGCCGCGCCGGGGGGCGGACGGGTAGCGGAGCGGGAGCCGGGAAGGCACCCCGGGTGCCCCAGGTGCCCCAGGGGTCCCGGGGTGCGCCCGCGTGCCCCCGCGCCCCGCGCCACCGCCCGTCCCGGGCTCGCCCGGATGCGGTCCCGGGGGTCGGACACGAGAATGGCCAGTGCCGGAAGAACACGTAGGAGGCGGCATGAACGCTGAGCCCGACAAGACGTCCCCGGGGGACTTCCCGACGCCCGACCGGCTGCTCCACGCCGGGTCGGAGGGCGATTTCACGGCCGAGGACCTGGTCCTCGCCTCCGGCCGTGACGTGAATCCGAAAAGCCTCGCCTGGGCGGAACGCCGTATGGCGGAGAAGGGTCGCGCCTCCATGGACGAGCTCCTGCCGTAGGCCGACCGGGCCACGGGCATCGGCCCGGGCCCGTACTCACCCGCGACATCCCTGTCCGTACCCCCTTCCTGCTCCTCCCCACCCCCGGCCCCGGTTCGGCAGCCCCGAACCGGGGCCGGGGACCGCCCGGAGCCGGACAGAACGAGATGGCGGTACCTGGCCGCTCGCTCGGCCGGGGGGCGCAGGACAGGCGGTCACCGAGGGACGGGACCCTGTCCGCTGGTGCGCCGGAAAGGGAGGTGGAAGTCGACGTCGACCGGCATGCCTCAGTCCTCGACGTCGACGACGACCCACTCGCTGATCTCACGCCACAGACGGACCGATTCCTGATGGAACGGGTGGACGATGTACCGATCGACCGCCTCCATGTCGTCCAGGAGCCCCTCGGCGAGGAAGTCGTAGGCGATCGGCCGGGTGGAGACGTTGCGCCCGTAGCGCCAGGCACGCAGCTCGGGCACCTCGCCGCCCACCTTGGCGGTGGAACGTTCCGCCTCCACGGCTCGCGGGTCGTTCCAGTCGATCCCGGGCTTGAACTTGAACAGCACGACATGACGTATCACGGTGGATCTCCTGCGGATCGAGGGGCGGTGGCTCAGGCGGTCCGGTCGTTCGCTTCCCCGGCCAGCGCGAGAAGCTCCCGCGGGCCGGCACCCCGGCACAGCTTGAGCACGCTCATGGCGACCTGGGTGCCGTACGGTCCGAGGCCGTCCCGGTAGTGCGCGAGGACGTCCATCTCCCGGTTCAGCTCCGTCCGCGGACCGCCGGAGCCCATGCGGCTCCGCTGGATGCGGTCGGAGATCCGGGCGCGTCGGGCGAGCAGCTCGATGATGTGCGCGTCGAGCTCGTCGATCGCCAGGCGTTCCTGGTCGATCCCTGTCGCACTCCCGGTCGTCTCAGTCATGGGGGGTTCCTTCTTCCTCGGCGTTACGGAACTCGGACAGCCGGACGACGGCCTCCCGGAGTCGTTCCTCCGGTGCGAGCAGGCTGACCCGCACGTAACCCTCGCCGTACGCCCCGAACCAACGGCCCGGCGCCACCGCGACCTTGGCCCGTGTCAGCAGCTCGTCGGCGAACGCGACGGAGTTCCCCCCGCCGGGTATCGGCAGCCAGGCGAAGATCGACCGCGGGGTGTCCATCCGCCAGCCGGCCTCGCGCATCCCGGACACGAAGACGTCCCTGCGGCGCTCGTATATCCCCGTGAGTTCCCGGACGCAGTCCTGCGGTCCGGACAGGGCCGCGACGCCGGCCCGCTGGATGAACGGCGGGAGCGAGACGTAGTAGTGCTCCTGGATGAGGTTGATCGCGGCGACGACGTCACGGTTGCCGACCACGGCACCGATCCGCCATCCCGCCATGTTGAACATCTTCGACAGCGAGATGAACTCGACGCCCACGTCCTTGGCGCCTTCCGTCGCGAGGAACGAGGCCGGGACCTGGCCGTCGAAGCCCAGGGCCCCGTACGCGAAGTCGGAGGCCACGATCACGTCGTGCTCGGCCGCGAAGCGGACCGTGTCCTCGTAGAACTCCGGCGGCGCCGTCACCGAGGTCGGATTGTTGGGATAGTTGAGGAACATCAGCTTGGCCTGGTCACACGTCGCCGGGTCGAGCGCGGCGTAGTCCGGCAGGAAGCCGTTCTCCTTCAGGAGCGGGAGGGTGTGCATGCGGGCTCTGGCGAGGACCACGCCCGCCCAGTAGTCGGGGAAGGCCGGGTCCGGCATCAGGCACACGTCGCCCGGGTTCAGGAAGCACTGACTGATCTCCACGAGACCGGCCTTCGCTCCGAACAGGATCGCGACCTCCGTCTCCGGGTCCAGCCGGACCTGGTGGTTCGCCTCGTACCACTGGGCGATGGCCGCCTTGAGTTCGAGGAGTCCGGAGAAGGAGGGATAGCGGTGGGTGTCGGGGTCGAGCACCTCCCGGCGCAGCGCCTCGACGATGTGCGGCGGGGTGGGCAGGTCGGGATTCCC
The DNA here is from genome assembly GCF_042716475.1 of Streptomyces sp. NPDC058671. Lineage (NCBI taxonomy): Bacteria > Bacillati > Actinomycetota > Actinomycetes > Kitasatosporales > Streptomycetaceae > Streptomyces > Streptomyces sp. NPDC058671. The sequence continues at coordinate 160,060 of NZ_JBHXSA010000012.1, forward strand.
CTGGCACAGGTTGACGACGTCCTCACCCGCTCCGACGAGCTGGTCGATCCTGCCCACGGTCGTCGCGAAGGAACTCCTGGGCAGGTCGAGAAGCCGTCGGGCGAACTCAGTCTTCATGTGCCGCGACCCTCGCCTCGTGAGCCTTGTCCTTGTCCTTGTCCGCGCCGCCCTCGCCCGCGCCCCGGACGCCCGGGGATCCCCCGTGGCGGCGCCGGTACACCCATCCGCTCAGACCGGACGCGATGAGCGTGATCCCGGCGCAGACGCAGCCCACGGCGGTGAATCCGTACGCCGTGAACAGGGGGCCGAGCAGGGCCGCCCCGAGGGCCACACCGAGGTTGGTCGCGAGGCTGTAGAACGCCAGGATGGCGCCGCGGTGCTGGGGTGAACACTCGCTCAGCAGCGTGCTGAGCAGCGTGACGACCAGACTCTGCATCGCCCCCCACAGGAAGAGGCAGACCACGAGGAGGGCCGTCCACCCGGTGACGAGCGGGATGGCCACCAGGGCCGGGACCAGCCCCGCGAGGAGGGCGACCAGCACCTTCTCCTTGCCGAGTTCGTCGGCCCACCTGCCGGTGACGAAACTGGTCGCGAACCCCAGCCCGTAGAGCAGGATCATGACGCCGGTCAGGGAGCTGCCCGAGCCGAACCGGTACTGCAGAGCGCTGCCGAGGAAGGTGTACATCCCGTAGAAGGCGAACATGTTCAGGAAGGTCGCCAGGACGTAGACGGACACCCTCGGGGCGCGGAACGCCTGGGCGGTCGAGCGCACCCAGCCCCGCTCCGCCGGCTCCGCGGCCTCCTCGGACGCCGTCGCACCGCCCCCGGCGGGCTTTCCGCCTCCGACCAGGAGCAGCACGAAGACGACGAGGGCGCCCAGGATCGCGAGCAGCCCGAAGGTCCAGCGCCAGCCCGCCCATTCCCCGACGAAGGACCCCATGGGCACACCGAGGACGAGCGAGAGCGACCAGCTCGACACGAGGATGCCCATGGCCTTGGCGCGGTGCCGGTACGGAATCCGGTCACCGACGAAGGCATAGGCCGTGGGGACGAAGGCGCCCGTCGCCAGGCCGGCCAGCACCCTGCCCGCGAAGAACATCCCCGGCCCGGTGGCGGACGCGCACAGGATGGTTCCCAGGACGAACATCACCATCCCGACGACCAGGCTGAGGCGGCGCGACACCCTGTCCCCGAGCGGAGCGAAGAGCAACGCGCCGACCGCCGTACCGATGCCGTAGACGCTGACGGACAGCGCCATCAGGGCCACCGTCGCGCCGAAGGAGTCGGCCATGTTCACGAGCAGCGGTGAGACCACCAGCTCTTCCGAACCGACGGCGAAGATTCCCGCCATCAGTGCGAGGACGGTCAGGACGGGGAACCCTCCGGGGTGTTCCTCGTCGGTCGATCGGTCCGACACTCCAGCCAACCTTTCCATTCGTGCAGGTGGAACGAGACGGCTAGATCGCCGTGTAACCGCCGTCGACGGTGAGCGCGCTGCCCGTGATGAACGACGACTTCTCCGAGGCGAGGAACAGAATCGCGTTCGCGACGTCCTCCGGCGTACCCAGCCGCCCGATCGGGTTCAGTTTCGCCTTTTCGGCCTTGATGTCCGCGTCGTGTCCGTTGGACACATCCGTCATCGGGGTGTCGATGATGCTGGGGCAGACGCAGTTCGCCCTGATGTTGTACCGCGCGTAGTCGACGGCGAGCGATTTCGTCAGCATCATCACTCCTCCCTTGGTCGAGTTGTACGCGGCGATGCCGGGCCAGGCCACCAGACCGCTGACGGAGCAGACGTTGACGATGACTCCGCTCGTCGCCGTGATCATCTCGCGCAGGGCGTGCTTGGAGCACAGGAACATGCTCTTCAGGTTGGTGTCGACCAACCTGTCCCACTCCTGCTCCGACATCTCGTGGAAAGGAGTGGTTATCTCTATGCCGGCGTTGTTGACCAGCACGTCGAGTCGCCCGTAACCGTCGACGGCGGCGGCGACGAGGTTCCTGCAGTCCGCCTCGACCGTCAGGTCCGTCGACACGAAGACGGCGTCGTGCCCGTCGCTCCTGAGCGCGGCGACGACCTCGGTCCCGCCCTTCTCGTCGATGTCCGCCACGACGACCTTCGCGGCCTGTCGCGCGAACTCGATCGCGGTCTGCCTGCCGATCCCCGATGCGGCACCGGTGACGATGACCACCTTGTCCTCGAACATGAGCAGGTCTCCTCTCACACGCATGTCAATTGACCGCCGTCGACCGAGATCTGCTGACCGGTGACGTAGGACGATTCATCGGATGCCAGAAAGCCGATGAGGGCGGCGACCTCGTCGGCCTCTCCCGGTCTGTCCATCGGGATGGCCCTGCGCAGGCGGTCCTCCGCCTCCTGCCGCGACATGGCGCCGGACCGGCTCATATGGGTGACGGCGTTGTCGTAGCGCTGCGTCCGGATGACCCCGGGGTGCACACAGTTCACGGTCACGTGGTGTCTGGCGTACTGACCCGCCAGGTACTTGCTCGCATTCGCGACGGCCGCGTTGACCAGACCGGAGAGAAACATGCCGGCGGCCGGCTCCCTGCCGATGTTGCCGACGATGTTGACGATCCGGCCGAATTCGTTGCGGACCATCACCGGGGCGACGGACTTGATCAGATCCAGGTACGGGACGAGTTTCTGGTCCATCGCGGAACGCACGTCGTCGACCATGACGTCGTCGAAGTGTCCGGGCGGCGGCCCGGGGGCGTTGTTGACCAGGACGTCGATCCGGCCGAAACGGCGCTCGACGTCCCGCACCAGCTCCTCGCGGAAAGCCCGCGAGGTGACGTCGCCCGGAAGGACGTACGTGGCCTGCCCGCCGTCGGCCGTCACCGCCCTGGATTCCGCGGCGACCTTCTCCAGGTCGGGGGAGCTGCGCGCGCACAGGACGGTCGCGTACCCCTTGGCGCTCAGGTGCAGTGCGGTCGCCCTCCCGATGCCGCGGCCGGCGCCCAGGATGATCGCTACCCGCGTCACCGGGACTCCTGCTCGGCTTCCTGCTGGGGGACCCGGTGGTAGCGCGGCGGGATGAAGATGTTGAGGGAGCGGGCCAGGCCCTCGTTCGGGTTGGCGGCGCCGTGCCCCTCCTGGCTCCCGCAGAAGTAGGTGGCACCGAACTGCAGCTCGTGGCGCGAGCCCTCGACCGTCATCTCGTACCGACCGTCCAGGCACGTCCCGATCTGCTCGTGGGAGTGCTTGTGGTACGGCATCTCGCCGCCGCCGGGAATATCGGCGATCATCAGCTCGATCCAGTCGGCCAGGAAGAACGTGACGTCCATCTTGACGAACTTGCGCGATTCGAGCGGTTCGAGGAAGAAACCGCTCGGCGCGGGATAGGACTCGCCCGCCTTGCAGCGCCTGATCTCCAGGAGAATGGATTCGGCCGAGTCCGTGTTCACGGCCGACAGCTCGATGCCGGGAGGTGCGACGTACACGTCGTGCTCGGGCTTCATCAGCCTTGTCACGTCTCCGACCGTCGCGGAGATCTCACCCCGGATGACCATTCCGACGTGTGCTTCCTGCCGGGAGTCATCGCTCCGTACGGCAGCTCCGGGGGCGATGTAGAGGAGCCGGACTTCCGTGTCCTCGCGTCGGTAGGACTCGATCCGGACCCCGTCGTCGTGTCGGGCGACGCCGGGGGCCGGGAAGTAGGGGTGCTCACGCACTTCAGCGGACATGGAGATCCTTCCTCCTTGAGAAGACCGTCCAGGTCATGGGGATCCGTGAAAACCTGTAGACGAACTTCAGGTTGTATTCCTCGACCGCCTGCTCGTTCGTGAGAGCGATGTTGTAGCGGCCGTTGGCGACGTGATCGGCCGCCTGGCTCGTGGAGCTGACGGTGGCCAGTTTCACGGGATGATCGAAGTGGTGTCGCAGCATGGGAACGGGAGCCGGGTGAGTGGCTACGGTCTCGGTGCTGAGCAGTTCCTCGCGGAAGGCGAAGTCGGCCCGCGCCGCGAGGCCGTACTCCGGCGTACTCCCGTGAAAGAGGCTCACCGGCTCAAGGCCCGGATGCATGTAGAAGGCGTTGATATCGGCATAGGCGTGCGGTACCAGGGCCAGATCGATGTGCGTGCCGACGAGTGCGTCCATGCACTGCTCGAAGGTGTCCTTCAGGACGATCCGGCAGGATTCGGGGTCGCCGACGCACTGCAGCATCAGTCGTGCGATGTGCTCGCTACTGGTCCCCTTCGGGCCCAATGTCCCGATCGCGACGCGTTGTGTTGCGTCGGCGGGAATGAGCGCCATGAGTGCCTGTTTTTCACTGTCAGGAATTCGGACCGTATCCATGTCTCGACCTCCTCTGTGGCGTTCATTCGCGGGCTTCTTCTGTCGGCTGCGTAGGGGTGAACGGGGCCGACGGTGGCGCTTCAGCTCCGACGATCTTGAGCAGGAGTGAACCCTAGGACTCCCTCGCACAGGCAATCAAGCGTGACCATGAATTGCCGTCAGGTCGAGGCTGATTTCTTTCGTGGAGAGTGATTCGTTTCGCTGTTGTTTCGGACGAATTAAATGCGCCAGATGGCGCGTTGAGGCCGGTCCTTTTGCCGTGGATGGACGGCTTGGGCCTGACTTCGAGGCCGGGCGGTGACCGGCCGATGTATACGGAGAGTCCTGCGGTGCGGCCGCCGGCAGGGCGTCGTCGGCCGCCGCAACACCCTCTCCGGGGCTCCCGTCTTCGCGTGGTTGGCGAGAACGCGTCAGTCCGCGGGCGGCCCGAACTCGCCTCCGCGTGTCGGCTCGCCGGCCGACGCGGGGCCTCTGACGCCCGATGAGGCGCCGTGCGCGGCGTCATGATCAACAGCAGCCTCCGGGAAGACCCCGGGGGCCGGCTCACGCGGACCGTGAGCTTCTTCGGGACCTGCCGCCAGGACACGACGTCCGCGCCCGGGACCGGCCCGGCCCGCGGACGCGACCCGACCCTTACGCGTACCCCGCCCCGTACCCAGTGTCCGAACCGGCGTCCATACTGGAGCAGCCGGAGAAGGCGTAGGAAACCGACGGGGGCGGCAGCACACGATGGGGGACTCCAGACTGATCCAGGGCCGGTACCGCCTGCACGAGGTCATCGGCCGCGGAGGCATGGGCGAGGTGTGGCGCGCCACCGACGAGGCGCTCGGCCGCGGGGTCGCCGTCAAGTGCCTCAAACCGCTCGGACCGCAGCAGGACCCCCAGGTCCTCACCATCGTGCGCGAGCGGTTCCGGCGCGAGGCCCGGGTGGCCGCCGCGCTCCAGCACCGCGGCATCACCGTCGTGCACGACTTCGGCGAGGACGACGGTGTGCTCTTCCTCGTCATGGAGCTCCTGGAGGGGCGCAACCTCAGCCAGCTCCTCGCCGCCAACGCCCAGCACCCGCTGCCCGTCCAGGACGTCGTCGAGATCGCCGACCAGGTCGCCGACGCCCTCGCGTACACCCACGGCCACGGCATCGTGCACCGCGACCTGAAGCCCGCGAACATCATGCGGCTGCGGGACGGGACGGTGAAGATCTGCGACTTCGGGATAGCGCGCCTCGGCGCCGACATGGGCTTCACCTCCCGCCTCACCGGGACGGGCATCGCCATGGGTACGCCCCACTACATGTCCCCCGAGCAGATCGGCGGCGGCGAGATCGACCACCGCAGCGATCTCTACTCGCTGGGGTGCGTGCTGTACGAACTGGCCACCGGCGCCCCGCCCTTCGACCTCGGCGACTCCTGGGCGATCCTCATCGGACACCGGGACACGGTGCCGAGCCCGCCGCGGGCGCACCGCGCCGAGCTGCCCGACTACTTCGACCGGATCGTCGTCGACCTGCTCGCCAAGGTCCCCGAGGAGCGACCGGCCGACGCGGGTGACCTGCGGCGCCGGATCGTCTCGGGGCGGATCTCGCCGTCTCTTCCCGGGACCACGGCCGGCATGTCCCTTCCAGGGCAGATCGTTGTGCCGGGGCCGGGGCCGGGGCCGGGGCCGGGGCCGGGGCCGGGGCCAGGGCCCTGGCCCGGTCCGGGTGTGGATCCGGGAGGTCCGGGACCTGGTCCGGCCGAAGGCTCGGGCCAGGGGGTTCCGGGTCCGGGACCCCGGCCCGGTCCGGCAGCGAGTCCGGGTCCGGGTCCGGGTCCGGGGCCCGGACCCGCGCCGGGTCTCGGTCCGGACATGCGGCCTGGCATGGCCGTCACCGCCGCCCCCGGCGCTTCCGACCCTGCTACCGCGCCCGCGTGGGTACGGGGGATCACGCCCGGCCACCGGCCCGCCGACGCGGGCGCCGCGCCCCGCCCGATCGCCCACGATCCCGCCGCGGCCGTGCTCACGACCGAATGGACCACCGCCGGCCCCGCTCCGGACGCGCCCGTGCCCGCGCGCGTCACCCCCTCCGCCGAGCTGATCGCCGTGCTCGCCGGCCGGTACCGGGCCGGGATGGGCCTCGGTCGACTCGGCCGCTGGGACGAGGCCGAGGCCGTGCACCGGTCGGTCGCCGAGCACCGCGCGGCGGCCCTCGGGGAGGACCACCCCGACACCCTCGCCAGCCACTACGAGGTGGGCTTCGCCCTCGCCCGGCTCGACCGTCCCGCCGACGCCCTGAGCGTCTTCGACAGGGTCGCGGCGACCCGCGCCCGTGTCCTCGGGGAGGACCACCCCGACACCCTGGCCGCCCGGCAGGAGCGGGCGTACGCCCTCGGGCGCCTCGGCCGGCACCCCGAGGCGTACGAGGTGTACGTCACCGTCCTCGCCGCACGCGAGCGCACCGTGGGCCCCGACCACCCCGACACCCTGCGCTGCCGCCACAACCTGGCGTTCACCCTCGGCCGCCTGGGCCGCCTGGAGGAGTCGTACCGCACGGCGCACGAGGTCGCGGAGGCACGGGCCCGGCTGCTCGGCGAGGACCATCCCGACACGCTCCTGACCCGGCACGAGGTGGCGTACACCCTCGGGCGCCTCGGTCGGGGGCGGGAGTCGCTCGCCGAATACCGCGCGGTCGCCGACGCGCGTGCCGCCGCCCTCGGCTCCGATCACCCGGACACCCTCGCCGCCCGCTACGAGACCGGGGTCTGCCTCGGGCGGCTCGGCCAGGCCGCCGACGCCCTGGCCGTCTGCCGCGACCTCGTCGAGGCCCGCGCCCGCGCGCAGGGCGCCGACGGGCCCGAGACCCTGCGCGCCCGCCACGCCCTCGCGGTCAACCTCGGCCGCCTCGGCCGCTGGACGGAGGCGCTCGCGGAGTCCGAGAGCGTCCACGCCGGCCGGGAGCGGGTCCTCGGACCGGACCACCCGGACACCCTGCTGAGCCGTCGTGAGGCCGCCGTCGCCCTCGGCCGGCTCGGCCGCTGGGCGGAGGCGCTGGAGGCGCACCGCGTGGTCGCCGCCACCCGGGCCCGCCTCCTCGGCCCCGCGCATCCCGACACCGTCGCCGCGCTCGACGACGAGGCCCACTGCCTGGACCGCCTGGGCCGCCACACCGAAGCGGCGGCCCTCCTCCTGAGAGCGGCCACCCCGCCCCCGCCGTGATCCGCCCCCGGCCCCGGTCTTCCTGCGAGGGCCGTCCCGCCCCGCTGTGTCCCACCGAGAGCGGCCCCTGGCCCTGGTCTTCCTGTAAGCGGCCACCCCGCCCCCGCGGTGATCCGCCCACGGCCCTGGTCTTGCTGCGATGGGCCGTCCCGCCCCGCCGTGATCCGCCCCCGGCCCCGGTCTTCCTGCGAGGGGCCGTCCCGCCCCGCCGTGGTCCGCCCGAGAAAGCGGCCACCGGCTCCGGTCTTCCGGCGGGCGGCCACCCCGCCCCGCCCTGATCGTCCATGGAGCGCCGCCCTCCGGCCCCACTCCACCGCCCTCTTTCCGGGCCCGGCGCCCCGTGTGAGCATGAGCCATGACCGCTTCCCCACCGTCCGCCGCCGCCCGTTCCTACGACGCCGTCGTCGTGGGCGGCGGCCACAACGGCCTGGTGGCCGCCGCCTACCTCGCCCGCGCCGGACGCTCCGTGCTCGTCCTGGAGCGGCTCGGATCCACCGGTGGCGCCGCCGTCTCCACCCGGCCCTTCGCCGGGGTCGACGCGCGGCTCTCCCGGTACTCGTACCTCGTCTCGCTCCTCCCCGAGAAGATCGTGCGCGAGCTCGGGCTGCGGTTCGCGGTGCGGAAACGGTCCGTCTCCTCGTACACGCCGAAGGGCGACGGGGGTCTCCTCGTCGGCGGCGGCCCCGACCGCACCCGCGCCTCCTTCGCCGCGCTCACCGGCTCCGACCGCGAGTACGACGCGTGGCAGGCCTTCTACGCCCGCACCGGCAGGGCCGCCCGCCGCGTCTTCCCCACCCTGACCGAGCCGCTCCCGACCCGCGCCGCGCTCCGGGACCGCGTCGACGACGCCGAGACCTGGCGGATGCTCTTCGAGGAACCCCTCGGTGTCACCGTCGAACGGACCTTCGCCGACGACCTCGTCCGCGGTGTCGTGCTCACCGACGCCCTCATCGGCACCTTCGCCGACGCCCACGACCCGGCGCTACCGCAGAACCGCTGCTTCCTCTACCACGTCATCGGCGGCGGCACCGGCGACTGGGACGTGCCCGTCGGCGGCATGGGCGCCCTCACCGATGCCCTCGCCGACGCGGCCCGCGCCGCGGGCGCCGACCTCCGCACCGGCCACGAGGTCACCCGGATCGAGACGGACGGCCGCCGCGCCGCGATCACCTACCGCACCGCCGACCGAGAGGACACCGTCGAGGCGGACCACGTCCTCGTCAACGCCTCCCCCCGCGACCTCGCCGCCCTCCTCCGCGAGACGCCGCCGCCGGCCCCGGAAGGCGCCCAGCTCAAGGTCAACATGCTGCTCACCCGGCTGCCGAGACTCCGCGACCGGTCCGTCGACCCGCACGAGGCCTTCGCCGGCACCTTCCACATCGCCGAGGGGTACGGGCAGCTCGCCACCGCCCACGCCGAGGCCGCCGCCGGACGGCTGCCCTCCGCGCCGCCGTCCGAGATCTACTGCCACTCGCTCACCGACCCGACGATCCTCGGCCGCGACCTCGCCGCCACGGGCCACCAGACGCTCACCCTGTTCGGGCTCCACACCCCCGCACGCCTGTTCACCGCCGACAACGAGGGCACTCGGGCCGCGCTCCTCGCGGCGACCCTCGACCAGCTCGACGCGCATCTGGACGAACCGATCACCGACTGCCTCGCCGTCGACGCGGACGGGCGCCCCTGCGTCGAGGCGAAGACCCCACTCGACCTCGAACGCGAACTGCGCCTGCCCGGCGGCCACATCTTCCACCGCGACCTCTCCTTCCCGTACGCGGAGGACGGCACGGGCCGCTGGGGCGTGGAGACCCGGCACGCCAACGTGCTGCTGTGCGGGGCGGGCGCGATCAGAGGCGGGGGAGTGAGCGGCATCCCCGGCCACAACGCGGCGATGGCGGCCCTGGGCCGCTGAGGGAGCGCCGTCCCACGGTGGCCCCCCGTGCCTCCCCGCACGGGGTCCCGCCGTTCGGGCGCGTTGACGTCGCCGGGCGCCCGCCCGGGGTGTGAAGCTGATCTGCGAGCGCGCTTAAGAAATCCTCGATGGACCGCGAGCGCTCCGTACGGAAGATTCTCTTCCAGGGATCTTGGGCACTCAGTCGTGCCCGCGCCCCCACATCACAGGACACGCACGTCGGGAGCCGATGCATTGAAGGCGCTGGTCAAGCTGAAGGCGGAGCCGGGACTCTGGCTCACGGACGTGCCCGAGCCGGAGACCGGCCCCGGAGACGTACTGATCAAGGTCAAGCGGACCGGCATCTGCGGGACCGACCTGCACATCCGCTCCTGGGACGGCTGGGCGCAGAAGACGATCGCCGCGCCCCTGACCATCGGCCACGAGTTCGTCGGCGAGGTCGTCTCCGTCGGCCGTGACGTGGCCGACATCGCCGTCGGCGACCTGGTCAGCGGCGAGGGCCACCTCGTCTGCGGCAAGTGCCGCAACTGTCTGGCCGGACGCCGTCACCTGTGCCGCGCCACCGTCGGCCTCGGGGTCGGCCGGGACGGAGCCTTCGCCGAGTACGTGGCGCTGCCCGCGTCCAACGTGTGGGTGCACCGGGTCGCCGTCGACCTCGACATCGCCGCGATCTTCGACCCGTTCGGCAACGCCGTGCACACGGCGCTCTCCTTCCCGCTCGTCGGCGAGGACGTCCTCGTCACCGGCGCGGGCCCGATCGGCATCATGGCCGCCGCCGTCGCCAAGCACGCCGGCGCCCGCAGCGTGATGATCACCGACGTCAGCGAGGAGCGTCTCGCCCTGGCCCGCAAGACGGGCGTCACCCTCGCCCTCAACGTCGCCGAGCAGACCATCGCCGACGGCCAGCGCACCCTCGGCCTCAAGGAGGGCTTCGACGTCGGCCTGGAGATGTCCGGCAACCCGCACGCCATGCGCGACATGGTCGCCAACATGACCCACGGCGGCAGGATCGCCATGCTGGGCCTGCCCAGCGAGGACTTCGCCGTCGACTGGGCGAAGATCGTCACCTCCATGATCACCGTCAAGGGCATCTACGGCCGCGAGATGTTCGAGACCTGGTACGCGATGTCGGTGCTCCTGGAGGGCGGCCTCGACCTCGCCCCCGTCATCACCGGGCGTTACGCGTACACCGACTTCGAGGCCGCCTTCGACGACGCGGCCTCCGGCAAGAGCGGCAAGATCATCCTCGACTGGACTGCGGGAGCCTGACCCATGTTCGATTCCGTACGCGACGACATCCGCGCCACCCTCGACGAGATCCGGCAGGCCGGGCTCCACAAGCCCGAGCGGGTCATCGGCACGCCCCAGTCGGCCACCGTCGCCGTGACCGAGGGCGGGCGTCCCGGCGAGGTGCTCAACTTCTGCGCCAACAACTACCTGGGCCTCGCCGACCACCCGGAGGTGATCGCCGCCGCCCACGAGGCGCTGGACCGCTGGGGCTACGGCATGGCGTCCGTCCGCTTCATCTGCGGCACCCAGGAGGTGCACAAGGAGCTGGAGGCGCGCCTCTCGGCCTTCCTCGGCCAGGAGGACACGATCCTCTACTCCTCCTGCTTCGACGCCAACGGCGGAGTCTTCGAGACGATCCTCGGCGCCGAGGACGCCGTCATCTCCGACGCCCTCAACCACGCCTCGATCATCGACGGCATCCGCCTCTCCAAGGCCCGGCGCTTCCGCTACGCCAACCGCGACATGGCCGACCTGGAGCAGCAGCTGAAGGAGGCCACGGAGGGCGGCGCCCGGCGCAAGCTCATCGTCACCGACGGCGTGTTCTCCATGGACGGCTACGTCGCCCCGCTCGGCGAGATCTGCGACCTCGCCGAGCGCTACGACGCCATGGTCATGGTCGACGACTCGCACGCCGTCGGCTTCGTCGGCCCCGGCGGCCGGGGCACCCCCGAGCTGCACGGCGTCATGGACCGCGTCGACATCATCACCGGCACCCTCGGCAAGGCCCTCGGCGGCGCCTCGGGCGGTTACGTCGCCGCCCGCGCCGAGATCGTCGCCCTGCTGCGTCAGCGCTCCCGCCCGTACCTCTTCTCGAACACGCTCGCCCCGGTGATCGCCGCCGCCTCGCTGAAGGTCCTGGACCTCCTGGAGTCCGCCGATGACCTCCGCGAGCGGCTGCGCGCCAACACCGAGCTGTTCCGGACCCGGATGACGGCCGAGGGCTTCGACGTCCTCCCCGGCGACCACGCCATCGCCCCCGTCATGATCGGCGACGCCTCCGAGGCGGGCCGCATGGCCGAACTGCTCCTGGAGCGCGGTGTGTACGTGATCGGGTTCTCGTACCCGGTCGTGCCGCAGGGCCAGGCCAGGATCCGGGTGCAGCTCTCCGCCGCCCACTCCACGGCCGACGTGAACCGGGCCGTCGACGCCTTCGTCGAGACCCGAGCCGCCCTGCGCGGCTGAGTGCGAACGCCGGTCCCGCGACCTGCGCGCCCGGGTCGGGGGTGGTCCGCGCGGCCGGTCCCGGACCCCGCGCGGCCGGGACGAGAGCCGGTCTCGCGGCCTGCGAGACTAGGGGCATGATCGAAGCGCGGCGGTTGCACATCCTCCGTGCGGTGGCCGACCACCGCACGGTCACGGCGGCGGCCGCCGCGCTCTATCTCACCCCCTCCGCCGTCTCCCAGCAGCTCGCCGCCCTGGAACAGGAGACCGGTCACCGCCTGGTGGACCGCAGCGCCCGGGGCGCCCGCCTCACCCCCGCCGGCGAGATCCTGCTCAGCCACGCCAACGCCGTCCTCGCCCAGTTGGAGCGCGCCGAGTCGGAACTCGCCGCCTACAGCTCCGGTGACGCCGGTACGGTCACGGTCGCCGCCTTCGCCACCGGCATCGGGCTCGTGGTCGCCCCCGCCCTCACGGCCCTGTCCCGCACCGCGCCCGGCATCCGGGTCCGGGTCCGGGACGCCGAGGGCGACGAGAGCCTGCTCATGGTCCTCGACCGGCAGGTGGACGTGGCCGTCGCGGTCGAGTACCGGGGCGCTCCCGGCGAGGACGACGCCCGCCTCACCCGCGTCCCGCTCTACGCGGAGCCCTTCGACGCGGTCCTGCCGGCCGGCCACCCGCTCGCGCACGAGCGGCGGGTCGCGCTCGCCGACCTCGCCAAGGACACCTGGATCGGCCAGTCCACCGGCAACCCCTGCCATGACGTCACCGTCCTGGCCTGCGAGTACGCCGGGTTCACCCTGCGCCTGGAGCACGCGTCCGACGACTTCCGCGCGGTCGTCGCCCTCGCCTCCGCGGGCGCGGGAGTGGCGCTCGTGCCCCGCTCGGCGCTGCGCGGCATGGAACTCGCGGGGGTGGAGGTACGCCCGATCGACGGTGTGGCCCCGACGCGCAGGGTCTTCGCCGCCGTCCGGCGCGGTGCGGAGGAGCACCCCCTGATCAGCCCCGTGCTCACCGCCCTCCGTACGGCCTCGGAACCGGGCGCCTGACCCCGGGCGGCTCTACCAGACGGTGGAGAAGCCGAGGCGGAGACGTTCGTCCGCGGTGGCCACGTCGAGCGAGCCGCTCTTCACCAGGGCGGCCTCGGCCGGGGTCAGCGCGCGCCGGAAGAGCCGTACGTCGTCGAGCGTGCCACGGAAGAGCTGCGTGACCCCGGGCGGCTGGTTGGGGAAGTCGGGCCGGGCGCCGATGTGGATGTTGAACTGGGCGGCGGGGGTGACGTTCCTGTCGGCCGCCGACGCCCCCTCCGGCATGGCGGCGGTGGCCGGAGCGCCGCCGTCCACCGCGAGGCCGAGGGTGAGGTCGGCGCGGGTGAACACGACGTGGTGCCATGCGCCGTCGTTGTACGAGGAGGGGAGTGTCACCTCCGTGGAACCGATGTCCGTGCCGACGGTGGCGCGCAGGACGTTCCCCGCCCCGGGTTCGGCCCTGACCGAGAAGTGCCGGCCCTTCTTGAGCGGGTCGGTGCCCGGCATCCCGTACGCCCACACGATCGGCAGCGTGCCGGTGGTGGCCGAGTGCCGGAACCAGGCCGTGACGGTGAAGTCCCGGTCGTCGACCCGCAGGGACGGCGAGCAGACCAGACGCAGGTAGTCGTCCGTACCGTCGAGCTCCATGGCCTTGCCGCTGAGGCGGGTTCCGAGTACGGCCCCGCCGTGGACGACGGCGTGGTTGCCCGCCTCGCCGGGTGGCCGCACCCGGGTGTCGGCGGTGCGCGGGCGGCGCAGCTCGGTCGCGGCGTCGTCCATGTCCTTCTCGGTGAAGGCCGCGAAGACGAGGTTGCCGTGCGGGACGTTGCCGGCCGTCTCGTACAGGACGCCGAGGGAGCCGTCCGGCAGGAGGGTCAGATCGGAGTAGCCGGTGCGGGCCGCCGAGACGAGGGTGCCGACGGTCCTCCAGGTCTTCCCCTCGTCGTACGAGGAGCGGACGGCCAGCTCGCGACGGTCCTCCAGCGGGTTCGGGCCCAGGCGGGAGGGGCCGGAGTAGAGCAGCCGCTCGGGCCTGCCGTCCTGGTCGGGTGCGTGCAGTCGCAGCAGCGAGCCGAACGTGGGGGAGGTGTCCAGATCGGCCACGGGAGTGAAGGGCGCGGCGAAGGAGGCGCCGCCGTCGGCGCTCGTGGTCTCCAGCCGGTGGTCGTTGGTCGCGCATCGGCTGGGCTCGGAGTTGCGGGCGTTGACGTGGACGGCGCCGTCGGTGGTCTGGGCGACCGTCAACTCGGCCGGGAACGCCCCGGACTTGCTCACGGCGGGGGTGACGGCGCCGAGCTTCCACGTCAGGCCGCCGTCGTCGCTGTGGTAAAGGTGGGCGCCCGCGGTCGTGTTGCCCCCCGCCGTGTGGTCGCCGGGCACGATCAGCCGGCCCCGGTGCGGTCCGCGGGTGAGCTGGATGCCGTGGCCGGGTCCGGTGGACACCCACCCCCACCCGGGGGCCTTCAACTGCGGCAGCTCGACGCTCGCGGACCAGGTCACGCCGCCGTCCGAGCTGTGGACGGAGTGGATGGTACGGGGAAAGCCGTCACGATCGGGCTTGGCCCCGTCACGGTTCCAGTCGCTGCTGGCGTACAGCAGGGTGATCCGGCCGGTGACGGCGTCCACCACGGGCACGGGGTTGCCGTGCGCCCGCGTGTCTCCCGCGCCGATGATCACCCGGAGGTCCTCCCAGTGCGCACCGCCGTCGACGGACCTCTTGAGCACGATGTCGTTGTCGCCGACGTCGTGGCAACCCGTCGTCGGCAGCCGGGTGCGGCCCTCGGCGAACGCGAGGAGGACACCGTCGGTGCTGGTGACGAGGGCGGGGATCCGCGTGCAGAAGTAGTTCTCGCGCGCCTTGAACGGCGTGGTGAGCACCTGGGTCGTGAGCGGTGCGGTGGACGCCGTGGTGGCGGTCGTCCCCGATGCGTCCGCGCGGGACGGCGGTGCGACCGCGAGCACGACCGTGGCCAGGACGGCGAGGGAGAGAGCGCACAGCCATGCGGAGAGGGGGAAGCGGCGCGCGCCGGGGGGACGGCGCTCGGGCAGGGACGACACGAAGGAAACACCTCGTTACGCAGGAGATCTCCCGCCGGGACGGTATCTCATGTGATCACGTGTCCGGGGTCCCTGCGGGCGCTGCGCCCGGCGTGTTCAATCGACCGACCTGCACCATCCGTTCGCCTCGATCCGCGCCTCGTCCGCCGGCCGCGCGGCGTCGAACACCGGGCGCCCCGCCCCGTCGAGGAGCCGGAGCCCGTCCACGTACACGCCACGCCCCACGTACCGCCGGTCCATGGTGTACCGCCAGCGCACGAGTCCCTCCGCCCGGTTCAGCGGCGCGGACACGGTGTGCCAGACCCGCCCGGACCAGCCGCCGACCGTCCCCGTCGGGTGCTCGGTGCGCCCGTCGGTGGTGAAGGGCACCGGCCGCCAGGTCCTGCCGCCGTCCGCCGAGGCCTCCAGGGCGGTCGCGTCCGCGCCGGGCACGGTGTCCCACCACAGGGTGCACGCGAACCGTGCCGCACCCGGCACCGGCGGCAGGGTGAGGGTGCCGGTGCTGCCGCTCGTCATGCCGGAGAACCAGGCCGCGCGACCCCCGGCCGACCGTACGGGCACGGCCCTGGCCAGCCGGTCGGCGAGGGCGACGCGCGGGGCGGAGCCCGAGCGCCAGGACCGCACCGGGTGCACGGAGTTGCCGAGGACGATCAGGAACGTGTCGGTCGTCGGGTCCAGGACCATGCTGGTACCGGTGAATCCGGTGTGCCCGGCCGTACGGGGAGTGGCCATCGCGCCCATGTACCCGTGCTGGTGCAGCTCGAAGCCGAGGCCGTGGCCGTGACCGGGGAAGGCGCCGGCGAAGTCGGTGAACATGAGGTCCACCGAGGCGGGGGAGAGGATGCGTGCCGGGCCGTACGCCCCGCCGTTCAGCAGGGTGCGGGCGAGGACCGCGAGGTCCCAGGCGCGGGAGAAGATCCCGGCGTGGCCCGCGACCCCGCCGAGAGCGTGGACGTTCTCGTCGTGGACCTCGCCCCGCACCATGCCCCGGTCGAGGCCGGACCACGGTGGTCGGGCGTCCTCGGTGGCGGCGATCCCCGGCCGCCAGGAGAGCGGTGGAGCGAAACGAGTGCGGGGCATCCCGAGGGGAGCGGTGATCTCGTCGTGGAGCAGGACATCCAGACCGTGACCGGTGATCTCCTCCAGGACCAGCTGAAGTGTGATCAGATTCAGATCGGAGTAGAGGTACGCGGTCCCCGGCGAGTGCGCCGGGCCCTCGTCCCACAGCAGCCGCAGACTCCCCTCCCGCGTGCGCTCCTCGTACAGCGGAAGCCACGCCCGGAGCCCCGAGGTGTGGGTGAGCAGCTGACGTACCGTGACCTCCCGTTTCCCGCCGCCACCGAACTCCGGGAGGTACGCGGTGACCCTCGCCTCCAGGTCCAGTGTTCCGCGCTCGATCTGCTGCACCGCCAGGATCGAGGTGAACAGTTTGGTGACCGACGCCAGGTCGAAGACGGTCTCCTCGGTCATGGCGACCCGGCGCTCCGGCGGCAGCTCGACGCCGGTGTCCGTCGTCTCGTCGTAGGCCGAGTACCGCACCGCCGAGCCGATCGCCCGGTGCAGGGCGACGATCCCGCCACGGCCGGCGAGCAGCACGGCGCCCGCGTACCAGGGGTGGGTGGGGGAGGGCGCGAGGAACCTCTCCGCCTCCGTGACCAGCCCGTCCAGGTGCGCGGAGAGCAGCCCGGCCTCCTCGGCCGAGCCCGGCCGCAGGCTGGTGCGCCTGCCGGCCCCGCCTCCGCCTTCCGCCATGCCCACGCTCTCGACACCTCCTTCGCACGTTCAAGGCCGCAGCCGCCGTCTCCCCCGCGCCCGGCTCAGGCTCAGGCTCAAGCGCAGGCTAAGGGGTCGGCTCCGGACTTCCTTCCAGGACGGTTACCCGGCCGAGATCGAGGCGGCACTGCGTCCCGGTCGTGCCCCGCGAACCCCACGGCGAGCGGGACAAGTGCCGCCTCCGCGACCCCTGCCGGGAGGGTCGGGAGCGTCCGTTCCAGCCGCTCGTCCACCGGCCGCGACCTTGGAACGAAAGGGCTGAAAGCATCCTTTGTGGCAGGATGCGGATCATGAGTTCGAGTACGGCGGCGACGGCACGGCAGTGGACCACCTGGGGGCCGGTGGTGGCGGCGCTTGCCCTCGCGGCGGCCTGGGGGCGGGATCTCCCGGGCTTCGCCGTCGGGCTCATCACGCTCTGCCTCTTCGGCGCCGTCCTCGCGGCGGTCCACCACGCCGAGGTCATCGCCCACCGCGTCGGCGAACCCTACGGCTCGCTCGTCCTCGCCGTCGCGGTCACCGTCATCGAGGTCGGGCTCATCGTCACGCTGATGGCGGGAGGCGGTGAGAAGACCTCCACGTACGCGCGTGACACCGTCTTCGCCGCCGTCATGATCACCTGCAACGGCATCGTCGGCCTGTCCCTCCTCGTCGCCGCCCTTCGCACCCGGGTCGCGGTCTTCAACGCCGAGGGGTCCGGAGGCGCGCTCGCCACCGTCTGCACCCTGGCCACGATGACGCTGGTCCTGCCCACCTTCACCACCAGCCAGCCCGGCGCCGAGTTCTCCACCGCGCAGCTCGCCTTCGCCGCGGTCGCCTCCCTCTGTCTGTACGGCGTGTTCGTCGGCGTCCAGACCGTACGGCACCGGGACTACTTCCTCCCGGTGCCGCGCCCCGGCCACGACTCGGCGGACGAGCACGCCGAGCCGCCCACCCGGCGCGACACCTGGACCAGCCTCGGCCTGCTCCTGGTCGCCCTCGTCGCCGTCGTCGGAAACGCCAAGCTGATCTCGCCGACCATCGAGAACGGCGTCGAGTCGGCGGGCCTGCCCAAGGCGGTCGTCGGCGTCGTCATCGCCCTCATGGTGCTGCTGCCCGAGACCCTCGCCGCCGTCCGCGCCGCCCGCAGGGACCGGGTGCAGACCAGCCTCAACCTGGCGTACGGCTCCGCGATCGCCAGTATCGGACTGACGATTCCGGCGATCGCGCTCGCATCGATCTGGCTGTCCGGGCCCCTCGTGCTCGGTCTCGGCCCGCTCCACATGGTCCTGCTCGTCCTCACCGGTGTGGTGAGCGCCCTGACCGTGGTGCCCGGACGTGCCAACCTCCTCCAGGGCGGCGTCCACCTCTCGATCTTCGCGGCCTTCGTCTTCCTGTCGTTCAGCCCCTGACGACGGGGCCCGGAAGAGGCGTTCAGCCCCTGACGACCACCACCCGCAGCGCCGGTGAGCGCAGGATGTCCTTCTCGCAGAACCGGGAGGTCACCCAGCGCTCACCCGCGTACAGCCGGGTCTGGTCGCTGTAGTGCGGCGACGCCGGGTTCGACGACTGGGAGTACGACAGCAGGGTCCGGGCCACCGGGCACCTTCCGCCGTCCCAGCCCACCGCCTGCACATGGCTGGTCCCGTGCGCCACCTCGACGTAGCCGCCGCCCGCCGCGTCCCACACGGATTCGGTCTTGTTCCAGATCCCGAGCGACTCGGTGCCGCCGCTCACCGGGATCCGCTGCCCGCTCCGTACGACGAACTGATGGGCGCCCAGGGGCGCGTCCAGCGGGATCCCGGCGGCCCGCAGCTCCGCCGCCGCGTCGGTCAGCGCCTTCGCGAACCCGGGCGCCGACGTGTTCAGGGTGTTCGGGGTACGGACGGGGTCGTTCGGCGAGAACGGCACCTTCCACTGGTCGGCCGGCCTCACCGTGCCGGTGAACTTCCGCCAGAACCGGTCGAAGAGCAGCGCGCCCCGGCTGCCGGTGTCCACCGTCCGGTCCCAGGCGCCGATCACCCGGCAGACCTCCGGGTCGCCCGGGAGCGCGCCCGCGCAGGCCTCCGCCGCGTCGGCGGCCGCCAGGTCACCGGCCGGCGCCCGGTTGGCGAACTGCTGGCGCTGCAGGTCCGCCACCGTCAGCCGGCCGCGCTCCGCCATCGCCGCCACGTCCTCGATCCCGCCCCGGGTGCGCAGCGAACGCGGGGTCGCGATCGTCCCGAAGACACGCTCGTAGCCGGTCAGCGGCCGGTCGGCGTGGGTCAGCCAGGCACTGTCGTTGGAGTTCGCCACGTACGGGGTGTCCCGAAGGACCGGCATCCGCGCGGGGCCGAAGACCCCCGCCTGTACCGCGTCGGGGTCGGAGCCGATCGCGCAGTCCGACCGGGAGCCGTCGAGCACCGCCACACCCGATGACGGGTAGGTGGCCCGGCCGAGCGGGGTGGAGCAGCGCCGGTCGAGTTCGTCGGTGACGCGGGGGAGTACCTGCGCCTGGGTGAAGAGGGAGTGCCCCGCCGAGTCCGCGGCGATCGTGTTGACCCAGGGCAGGCCCTGGGTGCGTGCGAGGGTGTCGGCGATGTCCTGCGTGGACCGGGCCTTCCCGAAGCCGAGTGCGGTGTCGGAGCCGCGCAGGTTGACCGCGTTGGGGTCGTTGAGCGCGTACGCCGTGGTGGGGGACCACGGCAGCGGGAGCTGGGCGCCGAGGCCGCCGACGACGGGGCCGTACCGGGTCCACCACTGGGTGCGGGTGACGGGCGCGCCGTCCCTCACCGGCACGGTCACCGTGCGCGGGGTCATCCGCTCGGGCCGGCCGTCCACCAGGTACGCGGTCGGGTCACCGGGCGCGAGCGTCAGCTGGTGCAGGTTCAGCGGCACCCCGGTGGCGACGGTGTGGCTCCAGGCCACCTTGTCGTTGAAGCCGATGTTCACGACGGTGGTGCCGAGGAGCGAGGCACCGGAGACGTTCAGTTCGCCCGGGATGGTCTGCTGCGACTGCCAGAAGCGGCGTCCGCCCTGCCACGGATAGTGCGGGTTGCCGAGGAGCAGCCCGCGCCCGTTCGCCGTGGTGGCGCCCGAGAAGGCGACGGCGTTGGAGCCCATGGTGGCGTTCCCGGCGGCGAACAGGTCCCGCGCGGCCGCGGCCGCACGCTCCGGGTCGGGCGCCCGTACGGGCTCCCCCGTGGAAGCGGCCGGCGGCCGGGCGGCGGTGATGCCGTCGACGGCCCGGCCCTGCCCGCCGAGCACCGACACGGCGAAGCCCCGCCGGGCCACGTCGAGCGCGGTCACCGGACGGACCCACGCGGCCTTCGCGCAGGCGGGATCCGATATCCGGTTCTTCCGCAGCCAGGCGTTGTACCCGGCCGCCCAGCCGCGCATCAGTTCCTTGAGGTCACGGCTCGGCCCGGCCGGTGCCGGGGTCGCGAGCAGCTCCTCGACCGTCCCGGCGTCCTTCACCCCGCGGAAGTACAGGTCGCTGGAGAGGTTCGTGGCGGCGGAGGAGAGCGAGCCGTCCGTGGCGGCGTCCGGACCGAAGTGCCGGGACCGTTCACCGTTCACGGTCAGGAAGCCGTCCGCGAGGGTGCAGACCTGGTCGGCGGCCTGGGCCCAGCCCGTCCCGAAACCGAGGTTCGGGTAGTCCTTGGCCACGATGTGCGGGACGCCGTACTCGGTGTACCGGATGACGGCCGACAGCCCCCGGTCGGAGGGACGGTGGCCCCGACCGCCGGAGTCCGCGGCCGCCGCGCCCGGCAGCGAGGCGGTGACGACGGCGAGGGCGGCGCCGGTGAGCGCCAGGTGTTTCAGACGGGTGCGGAGATGCAACGTGTCTCCCGACGGACGGATGTGCACTGCTGGTTGCCCCATGCACCCAGCCGCGCGCCCCCTTGTCAACATCCCGTTCGGTATCCGGCGTCCGGACAAGTGCGGCACTGGGAGCGGTACTTGACCCTCGGACCGTCCGCGCCGAGGATCACCGCATGGACCGACTCCTCAGCCGTACCGTCGACGGCTTCCTGCGCGCGAGCGCCCGGCGTGTCCCCGACCGGATCGCCGTCCGGTACGCCGACAGGACGTGGACGTACGCGGAGCTGGACGCGGCCGTCTCCACCGCCGCAGCGGTCCTGCGCGAGCGGCGGCACGGCCTCGCCCTGCCGGAGTACGCCCGGGTGGCGACGTACGGCCACAACTCGGACGCCTACCTCATCGCGTTCCTCGCCTGCGCCCGGTCCGGGCTGATCCACGTGCCGGTCAACCACCACCTGACGGGTGAGGACCTCGCGTACGTCCTGGAGCAGTCGGACAGCTCGCTCGTCCTCGCAGACCCGGCCCTCGCGGACCGCGTCCCCGACGGCTTCGCGGTCAAGGCCCTGCGTGACGCGCCCGGTTCACTGCTCGACGCGCTCGCCGAACCGGAGACGTACCCCACCGACCGCGACGCCCGAGACCTCGCCCAACTGCTCTACACCTCGGGCACCACCGCCCTCCCCAAGGGCGCGATGATGAGCCACCTCGCGCTCGCCCACGAGTACACGAGCGCCATCGAGGCCCTCGACCTGCACGAGGACGACCGGCCGGTGCACGCCCTGCCGCTGTACCACTCGGCGCAGATGCACGTCTTCCTGCTGCCCTGTCTCGCGGTCGGCGCCGAGAACACGATCGTCGACGGCCCCGATCCGGCCGTCCTGTTCGACCTGATCGAGGCCGGGCGCGCGGACAGCCTCTTCGCCCCGCCGACCGTCTGGATCGGCCTCGCCGGCCACCCCGAGTTCGCCGGTCGCGACCTGTCCGCCCTGCGCAAGGCGTACTACGGGGCGTCGGTCATGCCGGTGCCCGTCCTGGAGCGGCTGCGCACCCGGCTCCCGGGGCTCGCCTTCTACAACTGCTTCGGCCAGTCCGAGATCGGGCCGCTCGCCACCGTCCTCGGCCCGGACGAGCACGAGGGCCGGATGGAGTCGTGCGGCCGTCCGGTCCGCCATGTCGAGGCACGCGTCGTCGACGAGAACGGCGACGACGTCCCCGACGGCACCCCCGGCGAGATCGTCTACCGCTCGCCGCAGCTGTGCGACGGCTACTGGCGCAAGCCCGACGAGACGAAGGCGGCCTTCCGAGGCGGCTGGTTCCACTCGGGCGACCTCGCCGTCCGCGACACCGAGGGCTACTACACGATCGTCGACCGGGTGAAGGACGTCATCAACTCCGGCGGCGTCCTCGTCGCCTCCCGCCAGGTCGAGGACGCGCTGTACACCCACCCCGGCGTCGCGGAGGTGGCCGTGATCGGTCTCCCCGACGACCGCTGGATCGAAGCGGTCACGGCCGTGGTCGTCCCGCGCGGCGAGGTCACCGAGGCCGAACTCCTCACCCACGCACGGGAGAGGCTCGCCCCCTTCAAGGCCCCCAAGCGCGTCCACTTCACCCCCGGACTGCCCCGCAACGCCAGCGGCAAGATCCTCAAGCGCGAACTCCGCGACCGCCTCGCCGGCGAGCCCTCATGACCCCCTCGGGCCAGTCCGGAAACCAGCGCCGCTCGTCTGCGTGACGAGCGTGGGCGGGCCCTTCCGGACAGGCCTCAGCGCTTCCCGCCCTCCCGCAGGTCCACGATCCGCTTGATCTTGCCCACCGACCGTTCCAGCGTCCCGGTGTCGACCACCTCGACCCCGACCGAGACCCCGATCCCGTCCTTGACCGCCGCCGCGAGCGTCCGGGCCGCCTCCGCCCGCTCCTCGCCCGTCGCCCCCGGGCGGGCCTCGGCGCGTACCGTCAGGGCGTCGAGCCGTCCCTCCCGGGTGAGCCGCAGCTGGAAGTGGGGGGCCACGCCCGGCGTACGGAGCACGAGCTCCTCGATCTGCGTCGGGAAGAGGTTCACCCCGCGCAGGATGATCATGTCGTCGCTGCGCCCGGTCACCTTCTCCATCCGCCGGAACACCCGCGCGGTCCCCGGCAGCAGACGCGTCAGATCACGGGTCCGGTAGCGGACCACCGGCATGGCCTCCTTGGTGAGCGAGGTGAAGACCAGCTCCCCCTCCTCGCCGTCCGGGAGCACCTCGCCGGTGAAGGGGTCCACGACCTCCGGGTAGAAGTGGTCCTCCCAGATGTGCAGTCCGTCCTTGGTCTCCACGCACTCCTGCGCCACGCCTGGCCCGATCACCTCCGACAGGCCGTATATGTCGACCGCGTCGATCGCGAAGGCCTCCTCGATCTCCTTCCGCATCGCCTCCGTCCACGGCTCCGCGCCGAAGACGCCCACCTTCAGGGAGGTCGAGCGCGGGTCCACGCCCTGCCGCCCGAACTCGTCGAGCAGCGTCAGCATGTACGAGGGGGTCACCATGATGACCTCGGGCCGGAAGTCCTGGATCAACCGCACCTGCCGGGCCGTCATGCCGCCGGAGGCGGGGATCACCGTGCACCCGAGCCGTTCCGCGCCGTAGTGGGCGCCGAGCCCGCCGGTGAACAGGCCGTACCCGTACGCCACATGCACCTTGTGGCCCGGGCGGACGCCGGCGGCCCGCAGGGACCGGGCCACCACGTCCGCCCAGGTGTCGAGGTCGCCTTCGGTGTAGCCGACGACGGTCGGACGGCCGGTGGTGCCGCTGGAGGCGTGGACGCGGCGGATCCGGTCCGGTTCGACGGCGAACATGCCGAAGGGGTAGTGGTCGCGGAGGTCCGCCTTGGTGGTGAAGGGGAAGCGGGACAGGTCCGCGAGGGTCCGGCAGTCGTCCGGGGCCACGCCGGCCGCGTCGAAGGAGCGCCGGTGGAAGTCCACGTTCTCGTACGCGTGGCGCAGGGTCGCCCGCAGGCGCTCCAGCTGGAGTGCCGCGAGTTCCTCGCGCCCGAGCCGTTCGCCGCTGTCCAGCAGGTCCGTCATCGCGCTGCTCCTCCACGGCCCCGGTCACGGACCGGACGACCGATCATTCGGTAGATGCGTTCCGGGACAGTAGAACCGCAGGGGCCGGGGGGTTGGCAAGGGGTCGGCCGGCCCTTTTCCCGGCACCGCCGGGTGCGAACCGATCATCACACCTTGGGGTGTCTTTTCGGCGGGCCCCGGGACGGCGCGCCTCCGGGGCGGGGAAGGCTGGATCAGCCGAGGTCCGCCCGGTCTCGGTCCCGCCGCCCCGGCCCGGGCGGCGGCCCGCCCGCGTGCCCGGACGAAAGTGAACGTCATGCCCGACCCGCACCGCCCCGCCGTCACCCCTCCCCACCCGCAGCACCGCCCCGCCGTCGCCCCTCCCGAGGGGGCGGCCTCGTGACCGCCACCACCGCCACCGACGCCGACTCCCCCCAGGTCCACTTCTGGGCCGTGCCCGACCTCACCGGCCTCGACTTCGACCCGCTGCTCGCCAAGCTGCTGCACGAGGACCCGGTCAGCCGGGTCCGGCTGCCCAACGGCGAGGGTCACGCCTGGCTCGTCACCCGGTACGAGGACGTCAAGTTCGTCTCCGTCGACCCCCGCTTCAGCCGCCAGGCCGTCTGGGGCCGTTCCATCACCCGGGTCGCCCCCCACTTCATCCCGATGGAAGGCGCCGTCGGTTTCGCCGACCCGCCGGACCACACCCGGATGCGCCGCGTCGTCGCCCGCGCCTTCAGCGCCCGCGCCCTGCGCGCGCTGCGCGACCACGCCCAGGACGTCATGGACCGGCTCCTGGACCGGGTCGAGGAGCACGGCGCGCCCGCCGACCTCATGGAGCTCGTCAACCGGCCGTTCCCGCTCGCCATGGTCAGCGAACTCATGGGGGTGCCCGAGGGCGACCAGCCGCTGATGGCCCGCTGGTCCGACACCATCATCTCCGCCGCCGCCGGCCGCGAGGCCAGCGAACAGGCCAAGGCCGACATGGGCCGTTACTTCACCGAGCTCATCGGCCGCACCCACGGCACCGGCAAGGAGACCCTCGCCGCCGTCCTCGCCGACGCCGTCGACGACGACACCCTCACCGAACACGAGGCCGTCGGACTCGCCGTCCTCATCCAGATCGGCGGCGCCCACGCGGTCCGCAACAACAGCGCCAACATGGTGTACGCGCTGCTCACCCACCCCGAGCACCTCGCCCGGCTGCGCGCGGAACCCGCCCTGGTCCCGCAGGCCGTCGACGAACTCCTCCGCTACATCCCGCACCGCAACGCCGTCGGTCTCTCCCGGATCGCCCTGGAGGACGTCGAGGTCGGCGGGGTCACCATCCCGGCCGGCGACCCGGTCTACGTGTCCTACCTGACCGCCAACCGCGACCCCGCCGTCTTCCCCGACCCGGAACGGCTGGACTTCGACCGCGGCTACAACCCGCACGTCGCCTTCGGACACGGCCCCCACTACTGCCCCGGCTCGGCGCTCGCCCGCATCGAGTCGGAGATCCTCGTCGACTCCCTGTGGACCCGCTTCCCGAACCTGCGGCTCGCCGTGCCCGAGGACCAGATCCGCTGGCAGCGCGGAGCCCTCATCCGCGGCCCCGAGACCCTCCCGGTCGCCTGGTGAGAGGAACCCGCACACCGTGACAGCCACCGCGATCGGACCGGGCGGCGGCCTCATCGTGCCGCCCGGCCACGGCAAGACCCTCACCACCGCCGCCCAGCACGTCACCTTCAAGGTGACCGGCGAGCACTCCCGTACCGCCTCCACCTTCGAGGTCGTCGTGCCGCCCGGCTTCGACGTCGGCGCCCACGCCCACGGACACAGCGAGGAACTCTTCTACGTCCTGGAGGGGGAACTCGACGTCCTCGCCTTCGAACCGCTCGTCCGCACGACGGACAGCTGGCGGGAATGGGAGTCCTCCTCCGGGCAGCGGGCCGTGCGGGCGACCCCCGGAACCCTGATCCTGGTGCCGCCCGGCTGCCCGCACGCCTTCGCCAACCCCACCGGGGACCCCGTACGCATGCTCTTCCAGGCCTCCCCGCCACCCGACCACGAGCGGTACTTCGAGGAACTCATGGAGATCCTCGCCTCGGGCGGAGAGGTCGACCACCAAGCCGTCGAACGGCTCCGGATCCGCTACGACATCGAACAGATCACCCCGCTCCGGCACGACGCGGGAACGACCGGATCGCCGTCCGCGTCCGGCAGGGTGACCCCCGCCCTATGACCGCGCGAGGACCGCGGCCCGGCCGGCCCCGGCCGGGCCGTCGCCGTCCCGACCAGCGGAAACCCCGTTGCAGGGGGGCGGACGCGATGCTGGAGTGATCCCATGGAACCCCAGCGCCTGCGTGACCTGTACGACCGTCAGCTCCGCCACGGGGCCCGCCCCGAGGGCCCCGGCTGCCGGGTCGAACGCCTCGCTGACGTCGTCCGCCAGACCGGACCGGCGCACGCCTGGAACGGCGTGCTCTGGTCCCGCCTCGACGCCTCCGCCGCCGACCGGGCCATCGCCGAACAGATCGACCACTACCGCACCGCCGGTCTGTCCTTCGAGTGGAAGCTGTACGCCCACGACACCCCCGCCGACCTCGGCGAGCGGCTCCTCGCCGCCGGCTTCACCGCCGAGGACCCCGAGACCCTGATGGCCGCCGAAGCCGCCTCTCTGCCCCTGGACGCACCGCTCCCCGAGGGCGTCGAACTCCGCCCGGTCACCGACGAGGCCGGGGTGCGCCAGGTGGTCGAGGTCCACGAACGCGCCTTCGGCACCGACAGCACCCACATCGGCCGCCGGCTCCTCGACCGCCTCGCGGCCGACCCCGACACCGTCACCGCCGTCGTCGCCCTCGCGGCCGGCGAACCCGTCAGCGCGGCCCGCCTCGAACTCTGCCCCGGCACCGACTTCGCCGGACTCTGGGGCGGCGGCACCGTCGAGAGCTGGCGGGGCCGCGGCCTCTACCGCGCCCTCGTCGCCCACCGCGCCCGCCTCGCGGCCGAACGGGGCCACCGCTACGTCCAGGTCGACGCCGCCGCCACCAGCCGCCCCATCCTCCAGCGGCTCGGCTTCCTCACCCTCTCCACCACCACCCCCTACACGTACGCCGGACAGGCCGGCCGCACCGCCGCCCGGCCTCCCTCGGGTCGGGCGGGGTGACCGCACAACGGTAGGGTGCCGTGCGGCAACAGAGGTCAGCGTGGGGAGACATGAGTACATGAGCGGTCAGCAGCCAGGGAGAGGCGACGCGGGCGAGATCTTCCACCCGCTCGCGGCGGACGACCCCACCACGGTCGCGGGATACCGGCTGGCCGCCAAGCTGGGGGCGGGCGGCATGGGAAAGGTGTACCTGTCGTACACGCCCGGTGGCCGGCCCGTGGCGATCAAACTGATCCGCCCCGAGTTCGGCGAGGACGCGGAGTTCCGCCGCCGCTTCGCCCAGGAGGTGCGTTCCGCGCAGCGCGTGCAGGGGCTCTTCACCGCGCCCGTGATCGACGCCGACCCCGAAGGCGCCCAGCCCTGGCTGGCCACCGCCTACGTCCCGGGCCCGTCCCTCGCCGACGCCGTCGTGGCCCACGGGGCGCTCCCCGTGGAGACGGTGCTGCTGCTCGTCGCCGGGATGGCCGAGGCCCTGCACGTCATCCACGGAGCCGGGATCGTCCACCGCGACCTCAAGCCGTCCAACGTGCTGCTCGCCTCCGACGGACCCCGGGTCATCGACTTCGGCATCGCCCACGCGGCCGACGCGACCTCGCTCACCGGCAGCGGCGTCACCATCGGCACCCCGTCGTTCATGGCTCCCGAGCAGGCCGCGGGCCGCAAGGTCACCCCGGCGACGGACATCTTCGCGCTCGGACAGGTCGCGGCCTACGCGGCGACGGGCGTCCCCGCGTTCGGCGAGGGCACCTCGCACGGCGTGCTCTACCGCATCGTGCACGAGCAGCCGGACCTCACCGCGGTGCCGGAGCGGCTGAGCGAGCTGGTCACCCGGTGCCTCGCGAAGGACCCCGAAGCGAGGCCGACGCTCGCCGAGATCATCCGCCTCTGCCAGCAGGCGAACGCCGCGACGGTGCTCCGCCGCCCCGAGGACTGGCTTCCGGCCCCGGTCTCCGCCGACATCACGGCGAGGGCGGCCGCCCCCGCACCCGTCCAGACCCCGCCGCCCCCGGCGGCCGCCCCCGCGGTCGGCTACTCACCCACCGCTCCGTCGGGCCCGCCCCCCGGCTACGCCCCCACCGCCCCCGCGGGACCTACCGCGCCCGCCGCTCCGGCCCCGCCGGCCGGCCCGCCCGGCGCCCACCGGACACCCGTCGGACAGCAGTTCGGGCCGTACCGCACGCCTCCGCCCCATGCGGCGCCGGTGCACGCCGCCCCGGTCCACGCCGCGTACGCGCCGACGCAGGGGCCCGGCCCCGCGCCGTACCAGCACCTCGGCGGCCCGGGCGGGCAACCGCCCACGGCGCCCGGCGCCTCACGGGGCCGGGCCGGACGAGGACTGCTGGTCGCCGTCGCCGCCGTACTCGCCTTCGGCGCGGTGGGCGGTGTGACGGCGTACGCCCTGCTGAAGGACAAGGGGCAGACGACCGCGGCGAACGGCGACAAGCCGAGCGGGGGCACGTCGAGCGGCGACCCGTCGAACAGTCAGGGCGGAGCGACGACACCCGGCACCACCGGCAGCACCCCGAGTACGAGGCCCTCCACCGGCACCGACCCGCAGCCCGCCGACTACACGAGCGTCAACCTCACCGCCGGCTACCACCTGACCCTCGGCGACGACACCGTGCGACCCCAGGACGGTGAGGACGGCGGGTACGAACTCTCCTACGACACCGGCGGTTACCTCGACGCGGAGGTCACCGGTGGCAGCCTGGTCCTCCTCGACCCGGGGCAGAAGGGCTCCCTCGCCGTGTGCCGCGCGGAGACCCGCTTCACCCAGAACGTCTACGTGAACAAACTGTCCACGGGCCGCCAGATCTGCGTCACGACCGGCACGGGACACCTGGGACTCGTCACGGTCAAGGGCATCTCTCCGGAGGACTCGCCCAGCACCTACCTGACGCTCGACGTCACGGTCTGGCGGAACGCGGCGGCCTCCTCCTAGGCCTCCCGGGCAGGAGGCGGGGGACGGTCAGGCCGTCCAGTGCGCGGGGCGCTCGAAGCCCTCCGGGACCCGGGTGTCGGCGTTCCCGCGCGCCGCGTTCAGCTGGGGCTGCGTCAGGAAGAGGGCGCCGGTCAGGTCCGCCCCCGACAGATCGGCGTCGCGGAGGTCGGCGCCGATCAGATCGGTGAGCGACAGATCCGCCCCCGTGAGATCGGCGGCGATGAGCAGCGCCCCCCGCAGGTCGGTGCCGCGCAGCCGCGCCCCGCGCAGCCGCTTCCCGACCAGGTCCGCGCCGCGCCGGCTCCTCGGCTTCCCGCCGGCCGTCGCGCGGACCAGCTCACTCGTCCGCAGGAGCAGCCGGTTCACGTCGGCGCGCACCTCGGGCACACGGAGCTGCTCCAGCGTGTCCGCCGAGACACGGGTGAGCGCCTCGACACGGTCGAGCGCACCCCTCAGGTCGGCGTGGGGGGGGCGGGCCCCCCGCCGGGGCCCCGCCGCGGGGGGGGGTCGCCGCCGCGCGGGCGCCGGGGGCCCCACCAAGAAAACAGCGAACAAAACGCGCCAGGGGTC
>NZ_JBHXSA010000012.1:189275-216478 GCF_042716475.1 Streptomyces sp. NPDC058671
TGCCCCCGCGTGTCCGCCGAGACCGGGGGGCGCGCCTCGCCCGGGTCGAGCGCACCCCTCCGGGCGGCGTGGACCGGCGGGGCCGCCGGCCGGTCCAGCGCCTCGGTGAGGTAGCGCAGCAGCTCGTGCAGCTGGCGCATCACGTAGAACACGTCGAACATCCGGCTCGTGGTCTCCGGCGCCTCGCGCCAGGACACCCCGCCGAAGGTCACCTGCGAGACCTGCTGGCCCGCGCCGAAGCAGTCGTACACCGTGCAGCCCTGGAAACCACTGGGCCGCAGCCGGGTGTGGATGCCGCACCGGAAGTCCTCCTGGAGGTTCCGGCAGGGTTCACCCGGCGGCTTGTCCACGGCGAAGTCGGCCGACTTCGCGAAGGGCAGCGCCACACAGCACAGGCCGAAGCAGTTCGCGCAGTCTCCGCGCAGCGCGGGTTCCCGGGTCTCGGACACGGTGAAACGGTTCCTTCGCTGATCGGGGACGGTCCGTCCACCGTATCGCGATCGTGGGGAACCGATGGCGAAGATCGTCCGGCGACCCGGCGACCCGGCGACCCGGCGACCCGGCGACCCGGCGACCCGGCGCCGTCGGGGCGCTCCCGACCGTGTCCGTCCCCGCGTCCGCGTCCAGGTAACGCACCGGGAACCGCGTCCGAGGACGGTGACCATACGGACCCCGGACATGCCACCCGCGGTGAGTGCGGGGCCGTCCAGGTCACCGTCCGTGATTGGGGAAGGGGCCTCGGCAGCCCGGCGCCACCACGGCGCGGGAGTGCCGTACGGGCCGCCGGGCCCGTCGGAGCGGGGCGGCCGCCCGGAGCCGCCCGGCGCGTCGCGTCGCGCGCCCGGGCACGTACCATGGCCGTATGTCCTTCCTCCGCCGCCGTAGCGCCGCCACACCCGCGGGCCCGGACTTCGATGTCCTGGCCATGGACCCGGGAGACTGGCCCGGCAACCTCGGCGCCGGTCTGCTGCCCGCCCCCGACGGTTCCTGCCAGGGCGTCTTCCTCCGGTACGACCTGTTCGGCGGCCGGGGCCCCGCGATGATCATCGGCAATCTGCCGGAGGGCTCCCCGGCGCGCGAGCTCGCGGAGGGCCAGATCCCCTTCGAGGTGGCCCAGCTCCTCGCCGCCCTAGAGAACGACGAGCCCGTCGAGGTCCTCGACGTCGAGGACGTCCCCGTGATGCAGGGCGACAACCTCCTGATCGTCCGCCGTCTCAAGCTCTCCGAGAGCCGTATCTCCTGCGTCCAGTTCGACCGCAGCGACAACGTCCTCGTGACGATCGCCAGTTGGGACCGGCCGATCACCGACGACCTGTACACGCTGCTCAAGCCGCTGCCCGCCGAGCTGTTCCAGCAGGGCTGACGGGGGAGCGGCGGTCGATGAGCGCACGCGTCGACAGCTGGATCTGGGCGGTCCGGCTCACCAAGACCCGCTCCCAGGCCGCCTCGGCCTGCCGGGCCGGACACGTCAAGGTCAACGGTGAACGGGCCAAGCCCGCCCAGCCGGTGAAGCCGGGCGACGAGGTGAGGCTCTTCCACGGCGGCCGCGAGCGGATCGTCGAGGTCAAGGAACTCCACACCAAGCGGGTGGGCCCGCCGGTCGCCGTCGAGGCGTACGTGGACAACAGTCCGCCCCCGCCGCCCCGCGAGCACGTGGCCGTCGCGGCCGTCCGCGACCGGGGCGCCGGGCGCCCAACCAAGCGCGACCGCCGCGAACTCGACGAGCTGCGCGGCCGGCGCCTCTGAGCCGTAGCGCCGCGAGGGCCGTCCACGGGAACACCTCCCGTGGACGGCCCTCGTCCGTGTCAGCGCGTCGCGGACCCGATCACCGAGGCCACCCGCGCGGCCGCGGTGCCGAGTCCCGTGGGGCCGCGGCCCAGCAGCGGGGTGCCGCTGCCGACATGGACGTCCTCCGCGCGGTAACGCCGCACCCTCCGGTGCCAGTTGAGGATGCCCGCGAGCCAGTCCTCCAGCTCCCGCAGATACGCCTCGAAGGCCGCCCGCCCCTCCTGGTCGAGGCCGAAGTCCGCGTAGAGGAGCGGCACTTCGGTCTCCTTCAGGTGCTCGTACTGGCGCAGCCGTCCGCGCATAAGGTCGTCGACCATCGCCACCGCCGTCGGGTAGTCGCAGTCGAAGAACTTCTGCAGCACCAGCACGCCGTTGTGCACCTCGCCCTCGACCTCGATCTCCTTCTGGTACGAGAAGAGGTCGTTGAGGAGGGTCGCGTAGTCCGAGACCGCGTGCTCCAGGGCACGGACCGTACCCGTCCGGTAGATCTCGGGGGGCAGGGCCTCGGTGTGCCGCAGCCGGCACAGCAACATCGTCAGCTCGGAGCCGAACGTGGTCCGGCGCATCTCGATGTAGTCCACCGGATCGGGCACCCGGTGCTGGGCCTGGTTGTGCAGCTCCCACAGCCAGCTGTCCAGCATCGCGTCGAGCGCGGCCCTGAGCTGGGCCCGCGCCCCAGGGCCCATCGGGCCGGACGTGCGCGCCCAGAGGTCGGCGAGCGCGACCTCCAGGGGATGGGAGGCGAGCGCCCGCCCGGCCGCCGGATCCTCCACCGACATGCACGACTTGAGCCGCCCCGTGAGCCGCTTCGCGCCCGCCAGGTCACGCGACCGCCCGAAGACGAGGGGGTAGTAGTCGTCCCCGTACGTCCCCCAGGTCAGCCACTCGGCGCTGAGCTCCAGCTCCTCCGGGGTCGCGTCCGGGTCGAGCCCCGCCGAGCAGAGCGCGAGGTCGAAGCCGTCCATCATCGGACGGTCCCAGATGTCGTCCAGGAGCCCCATCCGCTCCGCCCAGTCCTCGGAGCGCCGCTTCGCCTCCTGGTGGTGCGGGCTGAGCGTCAGCGGGTACGGCAGGTCGAACTCCGGCAGCAGCGAGGGCCCCACGTGCTGGTGCGGCACGTGGGTGAGCGTCCGCAGCCTGGAGGCGGCCGGGCGACCGAACAGGGTCCGGATGTCGAGGGCGGAGGTCCCGAGCACCCCGTCGAGCCGCGAGGGCCCGGCGACCATGCCCTCGTTCATGTACCGGCTGGAACGCATGTGCCACTCGTGGCCGCCGGACTGCCAGTCCTGCAGCCCCTTGGCGTACGCCGCCACGGCCGCGCACTCCTCCGGGCCCAGGCCCTGCTCGGCGGCGAGCAGCGGAACCTCGGTCAGGGCCGTGTTCTCGAACTGCTGGAGCCGGGAGGTCAGCAGGTCGTTGACTGCGTTCGCCGCCTCCTGCGTCGTACAGCCGAGGAACCGCTCCAGGACGAGGACGCCGTTGCTGTTCTCGCCCTCGTCCTCCACCTCGCGCTGGTACGAGAAGAGGTCGTTGCGCAGGTGCACGGCGTCGGAGAAGGCGTCCCTGAGGACGCGGAGCGGCCGGGAGCACGCCACCCGGTCGGGGACCTCGGCCCCCGCCGCGTACTCGACGAGCCCCGCCGACCAGGGCGCGCCGCCCACCTTGCGGCGCATCTCGATGTACTCGACGGGGTTGGCGACGCGTCCCCCGTTGATGTTGTCGAGCTCCCACAGCGACTCGTGGAGCAGGTGTTCGGTGGCCTCGGCGAACCGCACCCGCCAGCCCTCGGACATCGAGGGAACGGTCCGCCGCCAGAGGTCGGCGAGCCCGGCCTCGACGGGGTTGGTGGGCTCGGGCATGCCCGTCGCCGGGTCCGCCGGCATGAACAGGGGCAGCCGGTCCAGGTACGCCTTGCTGCCCGCCCGGTCCTGGGTCCGCTTGAAGACCTCCAGGAAGTGGTCGTCGAAGAAGAACACCCACGTGTACCAGTCGGTGACCAGGTCGAGGGCCTGCGCGTCGCAGTCGGGGTGGGTGTACGCGCAGAGCAGCGCGTAGTCGTGGGAGTCGAGGTCGTGCTGTTCCCAGACCCCCGAGCCCTCCAGCATCCCCATCTCCCGCGCCCAGTCCCGGGTGTGCGTGCGGGCGGTCTCCACATGGGGATTGAGCCGGGCCGGATACGGAACATAGAAATCCGGCATGACGAAGGGCTGAGGCATGTGTGGCGGGGCCTTCCGGTGAGCAACTGCTGTGTCCGGCCCACCTTTACCCGTCGCCCGTACGGCGCACGCGATCTCCTGAATAGTCCTATGAACGCCGAAAGGGCGGTGCTGGAATCCTCGTCCGGCACCGCCCCGCGTCTTTCGGCCACGCCTCCGTCAGGTCCGGGAAACCCGCACGTCAGCTGCCTTCACAAAGGCCACCCGATGGCCGAACTGGATCTGGTAGTACTCCTCCTGGCCGCGCACGACCGTGTGCCCGCTACTGTCGAACACCGGCGCGAAGTAGTACTCGCCCGGGGTCCGGTCCCCCACCACGTACCGCTGACCGGCGAGCAGCCGGTACGGCAGCGGTGACACCGCCTGCACCGGCACACCCGCCGGATACGCCGAGGCCTCCGGATAGGCCCGTCCGTACACCGGCACCGAGGTGAGACCCTCCCGGGGGGTCAGGACGAGGCCCCGCGCGTTCACGGCGGTCGGCTCCTTCCCCGGATTGTGGAACCACGCCTTCTGTCCGAGGTACCAGACCGCCGTCCAGTCGCCCCTGCGCTCCGCGACCGCGTAGCTCTGCCCCGTGGAGGCGCGCGCCCCGGTGTCGTTGACCCCCGTCGTCGAGTCCTGCCCGCCCGGCCGCAGACCGATGTCCTTCACCAGGGGCGCGTCGGCGCTCGGCGCGGTGTGCAGGCGCACCGCCCCGCTCCCGTGCGGCGCACACGCCTCACCCGCCGCCGCGCAGCCCGTGTACACCGGCTGATGGGCGCTGTACCCGGGCCGGATCGTCACCACCGCGGCGTCCGGCCCCGCGCTCGGTGTGATCGGACGGCCCAGGAGCCGGAAGTAGTGCGCCCAGTCCCAGTACGGCCCCGGGTCCGTGTGCATGCCCCTGATGGTGGACGTCACCGTGCCCGGCACGTTGTCGTGCCCCAGGACGTGCTGCCGGTCGAGCGGGATGTCGTAGCGCGCGGCGAGGTACCGCACGAGCCGCGCCGACGTCCGGTACATCGCCTCCGTGTACCAGGAGTCCGGCGAGGTCAGGAAGCCCTCGTGTTCGAGGCCCACCGACTTGGCGTTCACGAACCAGTTGCCCGCGTGCCAGCCGACGTCCTTGAGCGGCAGGTGCTGGGCGATGTGCCCGTCGGAGGAGCGCAGCGAGTACTGCCAGGACACGTAAGCCGGGTCCTGCACCAGCTTCAGGGTGACGTCCCAGACGGCCTCGGTGTCATGGATGACGATGTAGTCGATCGACTGGGAGGAGGGCCGTTCGGCCTTGTCGTGGTTGCCGTAGTCGCCGTCGCCGAACTCCTCGTACGGCGCGGGGATCCACTCGCAGGCCACCGAACGCGGACACTCCACGGGGCCGGCGGCCGGCGGGCGCAGCCCGAGTGCGGTCACCTGCTCCGTGGCGGGTGCCACCGCGGGCGCGGGCGGGAGCGTCACCACCTGCCCGCTGTCCGTCGTCCGCGACTCCCCGCTCCGGATCAGGTCGAACACGTCGTTCGCGTACGTCGTCGCCGTAGCCGAGTCGTCCGCGCCGGAGTACCGCGCCACCGCCCCGTACCAGTCGGCCGGGTCCGTGCTCGCCGGCAGTCCGGCCTCCCGCTGCGCGGCGGCGAGCAGCGCCGCCCCGCCCTCGATGTTCGCCGCCGCGTCGGTACGCAGCTCCTCGGCCGCGATCCCCGACAGCGCGGAGGCCCGCTCCAGGGTCCGCAGCCGCGGCGGCAGCGACTCCGCCGCCGGGACCGGCGCCTCGGCGCCGGAACGCACCGCCCGCGAGGCGTCGCCGCGCGGGTCCTCCTCACCCTCCGAGTGGTGCGGCACGGACCGGGCGAGGGCCGTCACGGCGTCCGTCAGATGCATCGGCCCGTAGCCGCCGGTCACACTCGGCGCACCGCCGTGGCCGTCCCAGCGCGACTGGAGGTACGAGACGGCGAGCAGCACGCGCTCCGGGACGCCGTGGCGCGCGGCCGCCCGCGCGAACTGCCCCTGGAGCGATCCCGCATCCGGCACGTCGGCACCGGCCGGAGGGGCGGCGGACAACAGCGGGAGCAGCAGGGCCGCGGACGCCAGCACGCCGACGGCTCTGGACAGACGAGAGGACGGCGGACGTCCGAAGGACGCGGAACGGAGCAAGGCAGCCTCCAGGGGCGGGGGGTGACACCGGGGCGTGCGGGACCGAACCCGTACAGGGGTATCGGCTCCCGGACGATCCGTCAATCACACCTCTCTGAAAGCAAGTTCGCACGTCAGAGCAGAAACGGAGGCCGGGGTCCTGAGTTTCGCGGAGACGGGCCCCCGGCCTGGGACCCGTCACTGGAGTGGACCACTGACCGGCGCGGCACAAGCCGGTGCGCCGCGTCCCGGTGTGTCGGCACCGGGCGCACGGCGCACCCCCCGTTTCGTCGGCCGGGCCGGCCCTTCAGCGCGTCCCGACCGCCGCGCGCACGGCCCGCCGTGCCATGGCGCAGTCGTCGTGCAGCCGCCTCAGGAGCAGCCGCTGTTCCTCACCCGGGGCGAGCACCCCCGTGGGCACCGGCACGGAACCGGCCGGCGGAGCCTCCTTCATGGTGCGCTGCACCGCCGTCTCGTACGTACGGATCTCCCGCGTCAGCACGATCATCAGGTTCACCAGGAAGGCGTCCCGGGACGCCGGGCCCGCCTGCTGGGCGAGCTGGCTGATCTGGCGCCTGGCGAGCGGCGCGTCGGCGAGCACCGTCCACAGCGTCGCCAGGTCGTACCCCGGGAGGTACCACCCCGCGTGCTCCCAGTCGACGAGGACCGGCCCCGTGGGGGAGAGGAGGATGTTGGAGAGCAGGGCGTCACCGTGACAGAACTGGCCCATGCCCTGACGGCCGCCCGCCTGCGCCAGACCGTGCAGCAGCTTCTGAAGGTCGTCCCGGTCCCGGTCGGTGAAGAGCCCGAGCTCGTGGTAGCGCGCGATCCGGGTGCCGTAGTCCAGCGGGGCGTCGAAGGTCCCGGCCGGCGGCCGCCAGGCGTTGAGCCGGGCGATCGCCCCGAGGGCGGCCCGCACGTCGGCCCGGGGCGGCGCCTCGACGGGGTGGCGCGAGAGCGCCGCCGCCCGTCCGGGCATCCGCTCGATCACCAGCGTGCAGTTCTCCGGGTCCGCGGCGATCAGCCGGGGCGCCCGCACCGGCGGACGGTGACGGACGAAGGAGCGGTAGGAAGCTATCTCGTGCTGGAACCGCTCGACCCACGCGGGGGAGTGGTCCAGTAAACACTTCGCGACCGCCGTGGTCCGCCCGGTCGTCCCGACGATCAGTACGGAACGTCCGCTGCGCCGCAGCACCTGCACCGGGTTGAACTCCGGGCAGATGCGGTGGACCGAGGCGATCGCCCTCTTCAGCTGCGCCCCCTGCGGGCCCGACAGGTCGATGCGTCCGCTGATCGGCTGGGTGCCGGTGCCGCCCGTCCAGCGCCGCGGCCGGACGGCCTGGGGCGCGGGAGCGAGGTAGGGTCCGGCGCCGGCCGGGACGATGCGGTGCTGCGGCCGGGGCGGGGCGGACACGGAGGACGATGCTGTGTACATGGAGGTGACAGATCCCTTCGTGTGCCGACGAGTTGCGTGCGTCGCCCCGCCCGCCCCCGGTCCGCACCCTGGGGAATGAGGGCCGGTCGGCGGGGCGGGGTGGCGCGTTCCTACCTGACACCCGGGCGCGGGTGGCGGAACATCGGGCGCACCCTGGCGAACCCTGGCGAATAGTCGCCAGCCCTATGACAGGGGGTTACTGTCAACTCAGCCGAGAACCTGGGGGCTTAGACGTGACCGGACAAACCAACACCCGCCTGGCAGACCTGTTCGGCCTGGCCGGCTGGTCCAAGGGTGAACTCGCGAGACTCGTCAACCGGCAGGCGGCGGCCATGGGCCACCCCCAGCTGGCGACCGACACCTCGCGGGTCCGGCGCTGGATCGACCGCGGTGAGACTCCGCGCGATCCCGTCCCCCGGGTGCTGGCAGCACTGTTCACCGAGCGACTCGGCCGTGTCGTGACCATCGAGGACCTCGGGTTCGTACGACACGGGCGCTCAGGAAGACGGCAGGACGTCAGGAAGACGGAGAACCCTGACGGGCTGCCCTGGGCACCCGATCGTACGGCGGCGGTCCTCACCGAATTCACGGGAATGGACCTCATGCTCAACCGACGCGGCCTGGTGGGCGCGGGTGCCGCGCTTGCCGCCGGCTCCGTACTCAGCAACGCCATGCACGACTGGCTTCAGACCGACCCCTCACACCGGTCCGCCCCCCAGCGGGCCACCGACCCCCTCCATGTCGATCCCGCCGGGTTCGACCGCTACGAAGCCGCCCCCATCGGGTCCCAGGAGATCGAGGCCCTGGAGGCCTCCGTGGAGGTGTTCCGCCGCTGGGACGCCTCCCGTGGCGGCGGTCTCCAGCGCAAGGCGGTGGTGGGCCAGCTCAACGAGGTGGGCGGCATGCTCGCCTACCGTCACGCCGACCACCTCCAGCGGCGCCTGTGGGGCGTCGCCGCCAACCTGGCCGTCCTCGCCGGCTGGATGTCGCACGACGTGGGCCTCGAACCCACGGCGCAGAAGTACTTCGTGATCGCCGCGCACGCGGCCCGCGAGGGCGGCGACCGGCCCCGGGCCGGCGAGGCGCTCTCCCGAGCCGCCCGGCAGATGGTGCACCTGGGCAGGCCCGACGACGCCCTCGACCTGATGAAGCTGGCCAAGGACGGCTCGGGCGAACGGCTGCTGCCCCGGACCCGGGCCATGTTCCACACGATCGAGGCCTGGGCACAGGCCTCGATGGGCCGCGGGCAGGCCATGCGCCGTACCCTCGGCGAGGCCGAGGAACTGTTCGTGTCCGACCGTCGCGACGAGAAGACCCCGAGCTGGATGCAGAACTTCGACGAGGCCGACATGCACGGCATGCAGGCCCTCGCCTACCGCACCCTCGCCGATCACGACCCGACGGCGGCCGTCCCCGCCCAGCGCCACGCCAGGCTGGCGATCCAACTGCGGCACGACGGCCACGACCGCTCGAAACTCTTCGACCACATCTCGCTCGCCTCGGCCTGCTTCATCGCCGACGACCCGGAGCAGGCCGACCGGTACGCCCGGCTCGCGCTGATGTCCATGGGCGAGACCTCGTCCCACCGCACCTGGGACCGGCTGCGGGAGATGTACCGGCTGACCGGGCAGTACGCCGGCTACACGAGGATCGAGCACCTGCGCCAGGAGATCGCGGAGGCGCTGCCGCAGTCCCCGGTCAACCGGCCGAGGGCGGGCCAGGCCTGAGCGGGGCCCCGGCCCCGGACGACCTCCGGACGAGGGCGCCCGTACGAGGGCGTCGGCAGGCGGATGCCGTCGGGAGCCTCAGCGGCCGACCCGGACCACCATCACACAGGCGTCGTCCTCGCGCGGCTCCCGGCCGAACGCCTCGATCACCGCGCGCACACCGTCCTGGGCGTCCCGCGCCCCGGCGAGCCGGCGGCCGAGGGCGAGCAGCCGTCGTGCGTCGGTGTCGTCGCCCCGACCACTGCCACGGGTCAGTCCGTCGGTGTGCAGGACGAGCAGGTCACCGGGGAGCAGCCGGGTCTCGGCCTCGCCGTACACCGCCCCGGTCGTCGCCCCGAGGAGCACCCCCTCGGGGCGACGGAGCACGTGCCCCGTCCCGTCGCGGAACAGCAGCGGGGCGGGGTGACCGGCCTGCGCCCAGGTCAGCGTCTGGGCGACCGGGTCGTAGCGGCAGCACATCGCGCTGCCGAGCGCGGGCTGTACGGAGGCGTCAAGGAGCTGGTTGAGGTGGGTCATCAGGGCGGCGGGGCGGATCCCGGCGACGGCCATCCCGCGCAGCGCGCCGAGCAGCATGGCCATCGAGGAGGTCGCGGCGACCCCGTGGCCCGTCAGGTCCCCCACGGTGAGCAGCGCGTCCCCGTCGGGCAGGGCGAGCGCGTCGTACCAGTCGCCGCCGATGAGGCCGGTACTGGCGGCCGGGAGGTAGTGGGCCGCCACGTCGACGGGGGCGGGGCCGTCGTGGGCGAAGCGGAGCGAGCCGCGCCACGGCGGGAGCACCGCCTCCTGGAGTTCGACGGCGACCCGGCGTTCGGTCTGCTCGATGTGCCGGCTGCGCTCCAGGGTGTCCCGGCTCTCCCTGACCGCCCGCTGTCCGCGCCGCAGTTCGCTGACGTCGCGGAGGACCGCCCACATCGAGGCGGTGCAGCCGTCGGCGTCGAGGACGGGCTCGCCCGTCATGTGCACCGTGCGCACCCGCCCGTCGGTCCGGACGATCCGGAACTCACCGTCGATCGGCTTGCCGTCGATCAGACAGTCCGTCACCAGGCTCTGCAGGACGGGCTGGTCCTCGGCGAACACCATCGTGGGCATCTCGTCGAGCGACATCGGGCCGCTCTCGCGCGTACGTCCGAAGATCTGGAACAGCTCTTCGGACCAGCTGACCTCGTCGGTGAGGAGGTTCCATTCGGCGCTGCCGACGCGGGAGAGCAGTGAGCCGGTGCGCGCCGGCGGGATCTCGCCGTACGCGGTGCCGGGGTCGGTCGCGAGGTCCGTGTCGAGGACGGCCTCGGCGGCGCTCGGCTCCTGCGTGGTCTGCTCCGGAACGCCCGCCCTGAGCTGCCCCAACTGGGCGCCCAGGTCGTCGAGTTGGCTGACCGCCAGGTCGCAGAGGGCGCGCTGCCAGCGCTGCTGCGGGTCGTCGTCGTCCACCACGGCGTCCCGGCGCACGGCGACGAGGCCGCCGCGCAGACGGCGGGTCTGTGAGATCAGCGCGTCCACCGCGCCCGGCTCCGGCTGCTGGGCGGGACGGTCCGCGAACAGGGGGGACGGCATGTCGTACTCCGATACAGGCGCGGCACGGCCGGCTGATGTGAAAGGCAGGCCCGGATACGACTGTTGCACAGCCCGGGAGGGCCCGTAAGGGATTTGGCAACACTCGATCCGGTGGTGCTTCTGGCATATGCCAAAGGCCCGGCGATTACCGGCCAGGGGGCGACGCGTTACGGTGCGGGGGTGGTGAACGACGACGGAATCGGCACGGTGGGCACGCGTACGGCGACCCCGGGCGGGGCGGGCACGGGAACGGCGACGGGTACGACGGGCACCGCCTTTCTGCTCGCGGTGGCACCCGCAGGGCGGGGGCGCGCCATGGACGCCGCCTCCGTCCTGCCGGCCCTCGCCGCCGTGCCGCCCGGGGTCCTCACCGGCACCACCACCGCCACCCTCGTCGAACTCGCCGATCCGCTCGACCCGCAGACCGTGCTCACCCGCCTGCGCGCCGCCGCGGCGAGCCCCGGCCCGCTGCTCGTCTGCCTCGCGGGGCAACTCCACCTCGACCGCCGCCAGCAACTGCCCCACCTGGCACTCGCCCGCACCACCCCCGCGACCCTCCGCTACACGGCGCTGCCCTGGCACTGGCTCGCCGGCGAACTCGCGGTACGGGCCCCCGGTACCACCACCGTCGTCGCCGACCTCGCGGCGGACCCCGAGGTGTGGCAGCGCCTCACCGCCGCACCCGGCCTGCTCACCCTGGGCCCAGGACCACACCTCTACGGGCGGGTGACCCCCGCCCCCCGGCGCGGTGAGCCCCTGGCCCCCGCCTACCTGCGGTCCTGGGCGGAGCTCTGGCGCTCCGGCGCGCGGCTCCCGTACGGCACGCTGCACGCCGAGTCCGCCGCCCACGCCGCCACCGTCGGACCGGAGTCGCTCCTCCTCGCGCCCGCGCCCGTCCCGGTCGTGGAACAGGACCCGCACCCCGCGATCCTGGCCGCGGCCACGGCCGGACGACACGGAGAGGCGGCGGCGGTGGCCGCGGCCTGGGAGCACGAGGCCCTCCGCCGCCACGGACCCCGGTCCGCGGAGGCCCTCCACTGGACGGAGGTACGGGCCGACCTCGCCCGCCTCGCCGGAGAACCCGCCCGAAGCTGCGAACTGTGGCTCGCCGCCGCCGAGGCCCGGCTCGCACTGCGGCAGCCGGCGGACGACCCCGACGTCGAAGGAGCCGTGGACCGGGCCCACCACCAGTGGGAGCGGATCGGCGACCGGGCGCGGGCCCGCGCCCTCGGCCCCGCGCTCATCGACCTGCGGCGGCGGGTCCCGGGCCGCCGGCCCGGCGCCCTGGCGGCGCTGACCCGCCGCATGGCCGACTGAGCACGGCGCGGGCCGCCACCCGCCGGCCGAAATGGCCCTGAGACCGGGCGACTCGTCGTCGGGGGAGCCGTGGGCCCTGAGATGATCGGAGGCGTGGCCATCCCCCCGCACTCCGCCCCGGCTCCCGCGCCGACCGCGCCGGCCGGGTCGTTCAGCACCGGGCGCCTGCTTCTGCGGCCGGTCCAGGAAGCCGACCTGGACGCCGTGACCCGCCTGTGGACCGATCCCGTCGTACGGCGCCACCTCGGCGGCCCCGTCATCGAGTCCGTCATCCGGATCCGGCGGCGCCGGATCGTCGGGGCGCCCGGATTCCACGCCGTGGTCCGCACCGAGGACGGCGTCGTGCTCGGCCTGGTCGCGGTGGAGCCGGACGCGCGGGGCGGGGAGACGGAACTGTCGTACCTGTTCCTGCCCGAGCACTGGGGGACGGGTTACGCGCGGGAGGCGGTCGGCGCCGTCGCCGAGAGGACCCTGGAGGGCACGCCGAGCGTCGTCGCCGTCACCCAGGAGCGAAACCGCCGCTCACGCCGGCTCCTGGAGGCCGTCGGCCTGGAGTACGCCGAGTCCTTCGTGGAGTGGGACGCCCACCAGGTGCTCTACCGGCGCCATCGGGCCTGACTCCACGGACCCCCGCCCCGGTGCGCCACGGGGCCGCGTACCATCTGCGGTTCGCCCCGCTCCGGCAGGACACCTACGACGAGGAGCTCCGACCACATGTCCTTCCTGGTGATCGGCGAGTGCGTCGCCGACATCGTCCGCGCCCCCACGGGGGGCGGCGCCGACCGGGTCCACCCCGGCGGCAGCCCCGCGAACGTCGCCTACGGCCTCGGCCGCCTCGGCCGTGACGTCACCCTGCTCACGCAGCTCGCCGACGACCCCACCGGCCGGCTCGTCGAGGAGCACCTCACGGCGGCGGGCGTACGGGTGGAGGCCGGCGACGTCCCCGAGCGCACCCCGTCGGCGGTCGTCGGC
This sequence comes from Streptomyces sp. NPDC058671, assembly GCF_042716475.1. Lineage (NCBI taxonomy): Bacteria > Bacillati > Actinomycetota > Actinomycetes > Kitasatosporales > Streptomycetaceae > Streptomyces > Streptomyces sp. NPDC058671. Next base: position 202,394 of record NZ_JBHXSA010000012.1, read on the forward strand.
CTCGACGCGCAGGGCACGGCCACGTACACCTTCGACATCGCCTGGACGCTCACGGCGGGCGCACCGGCCGACCTCGTGCCCGCCCATGTCCACATCGGGTCGATCGCCGCCGTCACGGCCCCCGGCGCGGCGACCGTCCTCGCCGAGACCGAGCGGCTCCGGGCCCGGGCCACCGTCAGCTACGACCCGAACGTACGGTCCGCGCTGATGGGCGAGCACGGCGCGGCCGTCGCCCGCGTCGAGCGGTGCGTCGCTCTCAGCGACCTCGTGAAGGCCAGCGACGAGGACCTGGCGTGGCTGTACCCCGGCGAGGACCCGCGCACGGTCGCCGACCGGTGGCTGACCTTCGGCCCGGTCGTCGTCCTGGTCACCCGTGGCGCGGCCGGTTCGCTCGCCGTCACGCGGCGCGAGACGGTCACCGCCGACGCGCCCCCCGTCGCCGTCGTCGACACCGTCGGGGCGGGCGACTCCTTCATGTCCGCCGTCCTCGACACCCTCGCCGGGCGGGGCCGGGAGGCTCTCGGCGGACTCGGCGCCGAAGACCTCGCGGAACTGCTGCGGACGGCGGGCGCGGCGGCGGCCGTGACCGTCTCGCGGGCCGGTGCCCACCCGCCCGACCGCGCCGAACTGGACGCCGCCAGAGCGGAGTTCGTTATCAGGTCCGGGCGTGCGTCGTGATGTCCGACGCGAACTGCTCGACCATCTCCGGCGTCACCGTCGGACGGCACTCCCCGATGGCCTCCAGGTAGTCCGCGGTGCTCGCTCCCGGCGCCGGACCGTCGCCGCCCCTCCCGCCGACCGCGAGCAGATCCCGCTCGAACGAGGACTGGGCGGCGATCCGCGCCGCGTGCTCGATGTCGGCGGGCGTGAACAGCTCGCTCGCGAGCACCAGTTCGTCGATGTCGACGTCCGCGCGGCCGTCCGTGTACCGGGCCCAGATGGCGGCCCGCGCCGCCTTGTCCGGCGTACCGATGGGGATGAGGTAGTCGAAGCGCCCGGGGCGCAGGAAGGCCGGGTCGAGGGAACGGATCGAGTTCGTCGCGCAGACGAGCAGCCGCTCGTCCCGCTCCCGGAAGCCCGGTATCAGCTTGAGGAGTTCGTTCGTCACCCCGTGCATGCCGCCGGGCTGCGCGGGCTCCGCACGCACCGGGGCGATCTCCTCGACCTCGTCGATGAAGACGAGGACCCGCTCCAGCTCGGCGATCCGCGCGAACGCGGACCGCAGGGCCGCGGCGAGGTTCCCCTCGTCGGCCAGGCGGGACGGCAGGATCTCCACGAACGGCCAGCCGAGACGTGAGGCGACGCCGCGGGCGAACGTGGTCTTGCCGGTGCCCGGCGGGCCGAACAGGCAGACCGCGCGCGGCGGTCGCACCCCGTGCCGGCCGGCCCGCTCCGGCTCCGCGAGCGGCAGCACGACCCGGCGCTCGATCAGATCCTTCTCCCGCTCCATCCCGGCGACCTTGGCCCACAGGTCGCCGGGGAGCAGCCGGCCGCCCAGGTCGTCGAGGAGCCCGGCGGCCGGTCCGTGCAGCGGCTCCACCTTCTCGAAGTACGCGACGGCCGGCTGACGGGTGTACCCGGCGTTCAGGAGACCCTCGCCGAGGAGTTCCTCCTCAGGCAGGACGTACGCGATCCGTCCGACCCGGGCGGCGACGAGCCGCCGCTCCAGCTCCACGAGGAGGGCGCTGGCGAGTCCACGGCCGCGCCAGGCCGAGGAGATCGCGATCCGCATGACCCACGCCCGCTCGCCGGACACACAGGCGAGCGCCGCCCCGATGGGCACGCCCTGGTGGACGGCGACCACGGCCGGCTGGCGCGTGGTGAGGGCCCCGATGCACTCGGCCAGGGAGAACACGGACTCCTGCCCGAGCTCGGCGGTGGTGTCGATCAGATGGACGACGGCGGCGAGATCGCTCTCGCGGTAGTCGTGGATGTGCCAGTTCACCGGTGGTGCCGCCCCTCGTTGGTGCCGTTGCGGCGAGGCTAGGCGCGGTCACGGACCCCGGTCGTGCGCCATCCTGCACAAGGCGGCGCGGGCGAACGCGCCGTACCGGCTCTATGCGGGCCCCGTGCGGCCCGGCATGCGGAAGGCCCCCGGAAGGAGTTCCTTCCGCCGGCCGTCAGGGAGAACAGGCAGACGCACGCACCGGTGATCACGTTGATGAGGACGGTTCCGCCGTCGGGGCTCTGCCCGGCCACCCAGGGGGCGATGATCGGTCCTTGTGCGCCCATCCGGGCTTTCTGCAGATCTGTCCCTGGTGAATTCACGCGGAACAGAGGACGGCCGTTTGCGGAGACCCGCCGAGCCGGCGCGGTGGACGACGGCGTCCCGGCGTAGCCTGGAAGAGGACTCGGGGTCCGATCTCCACCGCCGGGAGCGGATGATGAGCGGGATCGTACGGAAAAGCTTCGACTCAGCGGACGAGACCCGTCCCTTCGAGGACGGCAAGGGCAGGCTCGACCTGATCACCAGCGGAAACGGCTCGGTCGGCCGTGCCGTGTTCGAGCCGGGCTGGCAGTGGTCCGAGCACGTGAAGCCGATCGCCGGCACGGACAGCTGCCAGGCGGCACACGTCGGTTACGTGGTCAGCGGCCGGATGAAGGTCGTCATGGACGACGGCGAGTCGACGGAGTTCGGCGCCGGGGACTTCATGGAGGTCACGCCCGGCCACGACGCGTGGGTGCTCGGCGACGACGCCTGCGTGGTCGTCGACTGGTCGGGCTTCGGCGACTACGCCAAGCCAAGCGGCGGCTGACGCGCGGCCGCCCGGGGTCGCCCGGCCGACGCCCCGGCGGCCCCTGACGGCCCCGTCGGCGCCGCCCCGGGAGAACCCCGGACCGCCCGGTAGGCGCCGCCCCGGGAAAACCCCGGGGTGTCCGGCGGGCGACGCGGGCACAATGCCCGCATGACCTTGCAAGATCACCGCACGCCCGTCCCGCACGCCGCGGGAGAACGTGCCACCCTCACGGCCATGCTGGACTTCCAGCGCGACACCCTCGCCCTCAAGTGCGCGGGACTCACACCGGACCAGCTGCGGGAACGGGCGATCCCTCCCTCGGGGCTCTCCCTCCTGGGACTCGTCCGTCACCTCGCGGAGGTCGAGCGCGGCTGGTTCCGCGACACCCTGGGAGGCGAGCGGAGCCGAAGCCCCTGGGCCTCGCCGGGCTCGACCGGCCGAGTCGGCTTCGACGTGGACGGGGCCGACGTCGACGAGGCGTTCGCCGTCTGGCGGGAGGAGTGCGCCCGTGCCCGCGCGATCGTGGACGCGGCCGCCTCCCTCGACGTCACCGGAACCAGTGGGGAGGAGACGTACTCCCTGCGCTACGTCCTCGCCCACATGATCGAGGAGTACGCGCGGCACAACGGACACGCCGACCTGCTGCGCGAACGCCTCGACGGCACGACGGGGGAGTGAACGTCGTGCGCGTCCCCCGGGGTCACCCCCCGCACGCGCCGCGGGCGTTCCACGAGCCGGATGTCGCCGCGGCCGTCGCCGGTGAGCTGCGGCTCATGGACCCGGCGGTACGTGCCTCGCGGACGCTCGCCGCCCCGCTGCTCGACCCGGAGTTCGTCGAGGTCGGCGCCTCCGGCCGACGCTGGACCTACGAGGAGATGCTCGCCGGCCTGCCGGAGATGGCCGGCGGCGCCGAGGGCGGTCCGCGTCACGAGCCGGAGGCCTTCACAGGGGTCCTGCTCGCCCCCGGGGTCGTCCACCTCACCTACGAGACGCTCCTCGACGGCCGCAGGGTCAGGCGCAGCTCGCTCTGGCGCCGCGACCCCGGCGCCCCGGCCGGCTCGGGCCTGCGGATGTACTACCACCAGGGAACGCCCGTACCCGGGGCGGACGGTCACCCGTAGGCGTCCGTGACGCAGTCGACCGCGCACCGCCGGTGCTCGAACCGGCGGCGCAGCGCCGCCGCCGCGTGCTGCCTCTCCACCACGGCGTACCCGTAGCGCTCCCGGGCCGTCAGGACCACCGCCTCGACGGTGACGATCGCGGGTTCGCCGTCACCTGCGGACCGGCGCGCCGCCGCGATCACGACGTCGGCGGCGCGCTGCAGGTCGCGGGCGTATTCCCGTTGGGCCACCGACCGGGCGCGCGAGGCGGCGAACGGCCGTACAGCTCGCCCTTTCCCCACCGCGCCGGCGGCGATCAGCCCCGCCCCGATCACGACGACGATGAGAAATCCCAGCACGTGGATGTCCCCCCCCACATCGGCGACGACCCTCCCCCTGGCGCCCGAGGCCCGGGACAGCCGTCCGATTCTAGGGTTCCCCGCGGCGGATCCGGGGAGTGACCCTCATCGTTGACACGTGTAAATAGAGCGTGGCACGCTCTTCTCCAAGCCCCGGCCCCGCGTGCATCGCTCGAGAAGGAGCAGCAGCCATGAGCACCGCAGGCACCACCGTGACCACCGCCCGAGGGCCCGTCCGGGGTGATCGCCGCGCCGACGGCAGCCTCCGCTTCCTCGGCATCCCGTACGCGCGCCCGCCCGTGGGCGACCTCCGGTTCGCCGCCCCCGTTCCGCCGGACGCGTGGTCCGAGCCCCTGGACGCCACCGTGTACGGGCCGACCGCCCAGCGCCGTCCCTTCGCCGAGGTCACCACCATCCCCGAGCCCTCCGTCCCGGGCGCGGGAGTCCTCAACCTCAACGTCTTCACTCCCGACGCCGACCCGGCCGCCGCCCTGCCCGTCCTCGTGTGGATCCACGGCGGCGGCTACGTCGCCGGCTCGGCGGCCAGCCCCTGGTACGACGGAGCCTCCTTCAACCGGGACGGCGTCGTCCTCGTCTCGCTCGGCTACCGGCTCGGCATCGAGGGATTCCTGCGTCTGGAGGACGCCCCCGACAACCGGGGCGTACGGGACTGGATCGCCGCCCTCGAGTGGGTCCGTGACAACATCGCGGCCTTCGGCGGCGACCCGGCCAAGGTCACCGTCGCCGGACAGTCGGCGGGCGGCGGCGCCGTCCAGACCCTGCTCGCCGTCCCCGCCGCCCGGGGTCTGTTCCGCGGCGCGCTGTCCGTCTCCGGGGCGGTTCTGCGCCCCGACGGCCCCGAGGTGGCCCGAGCCGTCTCCCGCCTTCTCACCTCCCGCACCGGCGTGCCGGCCACGGCAGCCGCTCTCCGTGACCTCGGCGACGACGAACTCCTCGCCCTCCAGGACCGCCTGGGGGAGCCGGGACCGGACCGCCTGGGGGAGCCGGGACCGGACCGTGAGGGTCTGCCGCCGATGCTGCACCTCGCCCCCTTCGCCGACGGCGAGCTGATCCCCGGCCCCCCTCTCGACGCGCTCACGACGGGAGACGCGGGCGCCGGCATCCCGCTGATGCTCGGCTTCACCGAGCACGAGTTCACGATGGTCCCCGGGCCCGGCCCCGAGGGCCCGCCCCTGCCCGTACTGCTCGGCGGACTCGGCCTCGATCCCGCCAGGGCCGGAGCCTTCGCCGAGGCGTACGCGCACGGCGGCGCCGAGCGGCTCTTCGGCCAGGCGCTGACCGACGCCACCTTCCGCGCCCCGAACCTCGCCGTCGCGGAGGCGCGTGCCGCACGCGAGCGCCCCACCTGGCTCTACGAGTTCGCCTGGAGGTCCCCGGCCCTGGGGCTCGCCGTCCACTGCCTCGACCTGCCGTTCGCCTTCGACCTCCTCGACGCCGAAGGCGTCCCCGCCGTCGCGGGCGAGGCGCCGCCGCGCGCGCTGGCCGACGCCCTGCACCGGGCGTGGGTCGCCTTCGTGACCGACCAGGACCCGGGCGCCGACTGGCCGCGCTACACCCGCGAGGGACGCGCCACGATGATCTGGGACGCGGAGCCCCGGATCGAGGCGGACCCGCTGGGCCCGGTGCGCGCGCTCTGGCTCGACTGACGCCCCGGCCGGTCACGTCTCCGGCGGGACGCAGAGCACCGGCACCGTCGACATGTGGAGGAGTTTGTGGGGCGTGGAGCCCAGCAGCGCCCCGCGCATCGGGCTCTCGCCCCAGCTGCCCACCACGATGACCCGGGCCGCGTGACGGTTCGCCGCGTCGATGAGGGCCTGCGCGGGTTTCGCGTCGAGCACCTCCACGACGGTCGGCACGCCCGCCCGGTCGGCCGCCGCGACCGCCTGTTGCAAGCCGGCGCGGCCGGCCTGACGGATGGCCTCGTGGTGGGACCTGTACTCCTCGCCGGTGGGGCCGGGCGCCGCCGCCCCGTAGACAAGGACGAGGCGTTCGTCGAAGGCGGCGGCCACCTCGACGGCGATGCGCAGGGCGCGCTGGGCGCCGGGGGACTCGTCGAATCCGAGGACGACCGTCATCTCAGCGCTCCTTGCCGCGGACCAGGTCGGGATCGGCCACCCCAGGGCGTTCCCGCCAGAACGCGGGTGACCGCAGCCGCCACACGATCATGACGAGCACCCCGGTGAGGGCGATGCCGATCCCGATGACGAGCGGCGGCCCGAGGCCGAACCACGAGGTGCCGCTGTACGAGTTCGCGGGATCGGACATGTCCACCACCGACCTCACCAGGAGCCACGTCAGGAGTCCGGCACCGACGAGCGGGCCGAGGCCGATGAGCAGGAAGTTGTGGACGCTCTCGGTGAGGTGGCGCCGGTGGTACACCGCGCAGGCGACGCCCGTGAGCGCGTAGTAGAACGCGATGAGCAACGAGAGCGCGGTCAGGGAGTCCAGGAGGGCGTTGGCGCTGATCTGGTTCACCACGAGGTACCAGGCGATGGCGATGCCGGCGACCCACCACGTACTCACGTCGGGGGTACGGAAGCGCGGGCTGACGTGTGCGTAGTGCGCGGGCAGCGCGCGGCGGCGGGCCATGGAGAGGGCGGTGCGCGAGGCCGGGATGATCGTCGTCTGGGTGGAGGCGACGGCGGACGTGGCGACGGCGAGGAGCAGGACCCAGTCCCAGCCCCCCAGCACGTCCGTGGCCAGCTGGGCGAAGAGGAACTCCTCCTCGCCCGCGTTCTCCGCCAGGAACGCAGGACCGGCGAAGGCGACGACCGCGAACCCGACGGAGACGTACGTGACGAGGAGGATGACGGTCGACCACACCCCCGCCCTGCCGGGGGCGGACGCGGAGTCCTCCACCTCCTCGGTGAGGTTCACGGCCGACTCCCAGCCCCAGTAGATGAACACACCGAGCAGCAGCCCGCCGGTCAGCGCCGCGCCTCCCGCGCCGAAGGGGTTCAGCCATCCGAGGGAGGGTTCGACGGAGTCGTACGTGCTGGTGCCGGCGTACACCCGGTACAGCGCCACCACGACGAAGACCAGCAGGAAGGCGACCTGCGCCAGGATCAGGACGTTCTGCACCTTCGCCGACAGCTCCGTGCCGATGACGCAGACGGCCGTCATCACCAGGATGAGGAGCACCGTGAGCGACTGCCGTACGAAGGCGTTGTCCACCCAGCTGTCCAGGCCGACGGCGAGCAGCCCGAAGCTCACGGCTACGTCCGCGAGCGAGCCGACGACCAGGACGCCGGTCATCGCGATGGCCCAGCCCCCGAGCCAGCCGGCCCAGGGCCCCATGGCGCGCGTGACCCAGGAGAACGTCGTGCCGCAGTCCTGGTCCACCTTGTTCAGGTAGTAGAACGCGGACGCGATGAACAGCATCGGTACGAAGGACGCGAACATCACGCCGGGGGCGTAGATCCCGACGAGGGCGACGATCGGGCCGATGACAGCCGCCAGGGAGTAGGCGGGTGAGGTCGAGTTGAGCCCGATGACGAGGGCGTCGACGAAGCCGATCGCGTTCGCCTTCAGGCCCGGGTTCCGTTCCTGCGGCGCGGCATCCTCTGCGGTCATGGTCCCTCGCTCCGGTTCCGCCCCGGGCAGCACTCCGCGGGGTGCCCCGGACACACAGGGAGATATGTCACCTCATGGTAGGAACGCCCGGCCGCGCCCGCATTCCGGAGGCGGACGGGAGACGGAGGCGGGAGACGGCGGACGGACGGCGGAGGGCGGAGGCGGGAGCGGGCCGGGTACGGGGGAGGCACTGTCGCGCCCCTCGGGGAGCCGCCGCCCGGTACGATCGCGCAGCCCGCCGCACCCGTCACAGAACGGAACGCCCGATGCTGAAGGACTTCGCCGGCCTCTCCACGCCGCTCGTCGCCGACGCCTGCGTACGCCTCGGGGAACCGCTGCGCGCGGCGCCCGCCGGGATCCTCCCCGTCGTCCCCGGGATGCGCGTCGCCGGGCGGGCGCTCCCCGCCCGGCACTACGGAAGCGTCGACGTCTTCCTGGAGGCCTTCGCGCACGCCGGGCCCGGAGACGTCCTCGTCATCGACAACGCGGGCCGCGACGACGAGGCCTGCGTCGGCGACCTCGCCGTCCTGGAGGCCGAGGCCGCGGGCGTCGCCGGGCTCGTCGTCTGGGGCCTGCACCGGGACACCCCCGACCTCGTGGAGATCGGGCTGCCCGTCTTCTCGTACGGACGTCACGCCCCCGGCCCCGTACGGGTCGACCCCCGGGACCCGGACGCGCTCGGCACCGCCCGCTTCGGCGAGCACCGGGTGACCGCCGCCGACGTGGTGTTCGGCGACGACGACGGCGTGGTGTTCGTGACGGCCGACCGGGCGGCCGCCGTCCTGGAGGCCGCCCGCACCCTCCATGACACGGAGCGCGAGCAGGCCCGCCGGATCAGGGCGGGGGAGACCCTCCGCGGGCAGACCCGGTTCGACGCCTATCTGGCGGCCCGGGCCGAGGACCCCTCGTACACCTTCCGGCAGCATCTGCGCCGGATCGGCGGCGCGATCGAGGAGTGAGCCCGACGGCGGCCGTCAGCCCTCGAAGCCGACCGTGCCGTCCGGCAGGACCGCCTCCACGCGCGCGCCGTGCTCCACGGTTCTGCTCACCGTGCAGAACTTCTCGTGCGTCAGGCGCACCCCGCGGGCGAACACCTCGGCCGCCCGCGGGTTGTTGTCCGGCAGGTCGAACTCGTAACTCACCCGGATCCGGCCCACCCGGCCGTCGTCCTCGGGACCGGAGACCGATTCCACCACAATCCGCAGACCGTCGTGGTCCACGGCCCGCGCGGTCCGGTCCACGACGAGGCCCCCGCAACCGCCCATCGCCGCGAGCAGCAACTCGACCGGGGTGAACGAGGGCTGGGCGTCGGCGTCGTCCGCCGCGGCCATCCGGACCTCCGCGCCCCGATCGTTACGGGCGGTCCAGTTCCGGTACCCGGTGCGGACGGTCTCGATCCGGTAATCGGCCATGGCGGCGGTCTCCTTCGTCGTCGACGCGCGCCCGTACGGTACGGACGCCCGCCCCAGCATCCCCTGACCGCCCGGGCCCCGACCGCCCCCGGCCGCGCGACACGGCTGAGTAGCCCGCGACGCGCGCCTGAGTACGACGGCCGATACGGCGACCGCGTCCCGCCGCTGGAATGGGACCATGACTTCCGACGCGCGCCGCATCCGCCCGCTCCAGCACGTCACCACCACCGGCACGGCCCTCGCGGTCGCCCTCGGCCCGCTGGTGGTCGGGGCGCTGCTCGCCAGGTCGGTGGGCGGCGACCCGATGGTGTCCGTCAACGCCCTGATCGCGGGCGGCGGCCGGCGCGCCCACCTCTCCCGCGCTCACCTCCGCTCACGCGCTCCGCTCGGTGCCCGCACCGTCGACCGGAGGCGACGGAGCCGTAGACGTCCGCGACTCGCCCTTCGGTAGACCGCGCCTCGGCGTGCGGCAGGGGCGGCCTACGCCTCCGTCGGCGCCGGGTTCGCCCGTACGGTGTCCAGGTACTCCGCCACCGCGTCCCGGTTCCGTGTCAGGCACCGGATCCGTTCGGTCATCCGGTCCCTTTCCTCCTCCAGGGTGGCCAGCATCTCCGGTGTGGCGTCGGGGAAGTGGATGATCCGTGGCTTGTTCAGACACGGCAGGATCTGCTTGATGATCCGGGTCGGCAGCCCGGCGTCCAGGAGTCCCCGAATCTGCAGGACCCGGTCCACGTTCGATCCGTCGTACTCCCGGTAGCCGTTCGGCCGCCGGTCCGCGACGATGAGTCCCTGCTCCTCGTAGTACCGCAGCAGCCTCCGCGGTGTGCCGGTGCGCTCCGACAGCTCCCCGATCCGCATCGAACCCCCCCCTTCCAGGCCCCGCTTGACCCTCACATCAATGTGAGGGTTCAAGCATAGATCCATGGCCAACCACCCCACAGCGGCGGCCCGTTCCGCCGCGCACGACGCACCCGTTCCCGCCGGGCGGCTGACCCTCCCCGCCCCCGACGGGCCCGCACCCTCAGACCGGCTTCCCCTCCTCGCCCTGCTCGCCCTCGCCACCGCCGTCTTCGTCACCAGCCTCACCGAGACCCTCCCCGCCGGTGTCCTGCCCGCCATGAGCGCCGACCTCGGCGTCGGTGAGGCCGCCATGGGCCAGACCGTCACCGTCTACGCCCTCGGGACGGCCCTCACCGCCGTACCCCTGGCCGCGCGTACCGCCGGATGGCGGCGCAAACGCCTGCTGCTCACCTCGGTCGCCGGGTTCGCCGCCGCCAACACCGTCACGGCCCTCTCCTCCTCGTACGCCCTCACCATGGGCGCCCGGTTCCTCGCGGGCGTCGCCGCGGGGGTCGCCTGGGCGCTGCTCGCGGGGTACGCGCGCCGGATCGCACCACCCCGTCTCCAGGGCCGGGCCGTCGCCGTCGCGATGACCGGCATCCCGCTCGCCCTCTCCCTCGGCGTGCCGGCCGGCACCCTCCTCGGCGAAGCCGTGGGCTGGCGCTCCGCGTTCGGCGCCATGACCGTGATCGCCGTCGTGCTCGTCGGCTGGATCGCGCTCGCCGTCCCCGACCTGCCGGGTGAGGCGCACGGCGGGCGCGCCCCGATCGCCCGTACCCTGAAGGTGCCCGGTGTGCTGCCGGTCCTGGCCGTCACCTTCGTGCTCGTCCTGGCCCACACCGTCCTCTACACGTACGTGGCCGCCTATCTGGGGCGGATCGGCCTCGCCGACTCCACCGGGCTCGTCCTGCTGGTCTTCGGCGCCGCCTCGCTCGCCGGGATCTGGTTCACCGGCCGGCACATCGACCGCAGGCCGCGAACCCTGATCCTGGCGGGAACGATCCTGTTCGCCGTCGCGGCCGCGGCACTCGCCGTCCCCTCCGGCGGCACCGCGCTCGTCCTGACGGCCGCCATGCTCTGGGGGTTCGGCTGGGGCGGCGCGCCCACCCTGCTCCAGACCGCGGTCGCCGACGCCGGCGGCGACGCCGCCGACACCGCGCAGACGGTGCTGGTCAGTCTCTGGAACGCGGCCATGGCGGCCGGCGGCCTCGCGGGAGGCGTGCTGCTCGACACCCTCGGCGCGGGCGCCCTGCCCTGGACCGTGCTCGTCCTGCTCCTGCCGGTGGTGGCCGTCGTGGCCGGCGCACGCGTCCATGGATTCCCCGCCCGCCGGTGAGGCGGACCGGTCCTGCCACCGCGCACGAAGGCCCCCACCGCGCCGAGGCGGTGGGGGACCTCCGGTGCGAGGCCGTCAGGCGGCGGGAGGGACCCGGGACGGGCGTCCCGCGCCGCGCGTGAGCGCATGGCCGCCGATGCCCGCGAGGGCCGCGAGCACACCGCCCGCCGCGGTCCAGAGCCAGCGGTCGGACCACCAGCCGGAGGACCAGCCCCCCTCGGGGGCCGCGGCCGCGACGGCCGAGGGCCGCCCCGCGTCGGCGTCGGCCTCCGCCCGGTCGGCGGTCGTCGCTCCCGGCACGAGGGGCGCGGCGAGCGCGCCGTCCGAGGCATGGGCGCCGCCCTCGTCGAGGAGGGTCGCCCCGACCCGGGCGGAGAAGGGCCGACCGAGGTCCTCGTCCGCGAGCCCCGTGACGGTCAGCCGGATGTAATAGCTGCCCGGCAGCGGGTCGTTCGCCCAGGCGTCGGCGGCGGCGCGGACCGGCCGCAGCACACAGGCGAGTTCCACGGTCGCGGTCTCCTTGGCCGCCGTACGGACCTGCGTCCCGTACATGCACGGCTGACGGCGCCGCAGCCCGTCGTACACATCGACCCGCCAGGTCGTCGGCCCGTGCCGCAGGGCCGTGTCGGGCAGCGTGACGGTGGCGTTCACCGTCGGGCGCTGACCGGTGTCCGCGGGGAACACCCAGTACAGGTAGTCGCCCGTGGCCGCCCGGGCGGTGGCGTGCTGCCCCGGAAGGAACCGGGCGGCGGTACGGAAGGTCGTGCCGGCCTCCGTCGGCCCGGCCGTGGACCGGGTGTCCGCGCCCGGGTCCGCCGTGGCGGACGGGGAGTCGGCCAGGGCGGCCGGAGCGGCGAGCCCGAGAAGAGCGGCGCCCGTGAGCGCGGCCGCGGCGAGCATGCGTACGGTACGCATCAGTGGGTCCTCCAGACAGCGACGCGCCAGCGGGTCAGCCAGCCCCAGAGCAGACCGGCCACGAACCCGACGAGCACCAGCGCGCCGAGCAGCCACCAGCCGCGGCCGAGGCCGAACGAGGCGACGTCCGATGCGCCCGACGGACCGTCGACGATGTCCACCGTCAGCTCGATCGGCATGCCCGGCGTCGTCCTGACCGACGGGGGAGCGGAGAAGGAGTTGCTGACCTGGAGGCAGACCGTCTCGGCGGCGGGCTTGGCGTCCCCCGACCCGTCCGCCTCGTCGTCGAGTTCCGGCTTCGGGTAGCGCAGGCCCGTCGAGATGACGTCGGTGCGCCCGTCGCCCGCCTCGGAGCCCCGCACGATCTCCCTGCCGTGCCGGGTGACGGCGCGGAGCAGCACGCCGTAGTCGTCGTGGACGGCCCGGTCGGCCGACACGCTGACGGAGGCGCGCAGTTCCTGACCGGGCAGCAGGTCCACCCGGTACCAGCGGTGCTGACCGAAGGACTCGCGGTCGGTGTACAGGCCGGGCTTGAGCTGCGGCGCGTCGGCGCAGCGCACGGCGCCCTCGGCGGCCACGGGCGTGACGACCGGGTCGGCGGCGCGGTCGATCAGCTGCCGGACCCGGCGGGAGAGGTCCTCGGTGCGGTGGACCGAGGTGTACGTGCCTCCGGTCGCCTCCGCGATGCAGGTGAGCTGCTGCCGGGTCTTGGCGTCCGGCACGAGCCCCAGGGTGTCGATGACGAGGTGGATGCCCTTCGCCGCGATCTCCCGTGCCACCTGGCAGGGGTCGAGCGGGGCGCAGGTGTCCTCGCCGTCCGTGATGAGCACGATCCTGCGGGTGGCGTCGCCGCCCTCCAGGTCCTCGGCAGCGCCGAGGAGGGCGGGGCCGATCGGGGTCCAGCCGGTCGGGGCGAGCGTGGCCACGGCGGTCTTCGCCTCGGTCCGGTCCAGCGGACCGACCGGGTAGAGCTGTCGGGTGTCCTTGCAGCCGCGCTTGCGGTCCGGCCCCGGGTAGTCGGCGCCCAGTGTGCGGATGCCCAGCTGTACCTCCTCGGGCACGGCGTCCAGTACCTCGTTGAAGGCCTGCTTGGCCGCGGCCATCCGGGACGTGCCGTCGATGTCCTTGGCGCGCATGGAGCCGCTGACGTCGAGGACCAGTTCGACCTTGGGGGATTCCTTCGCCACCGGCTCGTCGGCGGCGGCGCCGGTCGGCAGGAGCGCGACGCTCAGGGCGGCGAACAGCGCACAGGCCCCCGTCGCCAGCCGTCTTCTCGTGATCATCGCCGGATCGTATTGATGATCCTCCGACAATCCAAAACCGGGGTACGCGGCCTCCCTGCGGTGAGCCCTCGGCCACGAGCCGGGGATGAGGTGGAAGGACCGGGGTATCCGATGCCCATCTCACCCACTAGGGAGGAATCATGGGTCTGGGAGTGTGCATCATCCTGATCGCGGTCGGGGCCATTCTCACGTTCGCGTCCGACTGGCAGGTCGACGGGGTCAACCTCGATCTTGTCGGTCTGATCCTCATGGCCGTCGGCATCATCGGAACGGCGGTCTACACCAGCATCCTGAGGCGGCGTCGGCTCGTGGTCCCGCCGACCACCACCACGGTGGCGGAGAATGACCGACGAGACCTTCTCTGAGCCGGTGACCGTCCGCACAGGGCGGGTCCCCGCGGACACAGGAGGGGTGGGGGGCCGGACCCGCGGGGGCCCCCCGAGGCGTTGGGGGGTGAGAGCGGGGGGGGGAAGGGTGAACGGCGGGGGTAGGGGGGAGCGTGGCACAC
>NZ_JBHXSA010000013.1:0-27414 GCF_042716475.1 Streptomyces sp. NPDC058671
CGCGACGGGCGGCTGTCGTACGTTACGGGGCATGGCGATCAGTGAGCTGCCCAACTCCCGGACCGAAGCGGACGGTTCGGCCGTCCTGCGGGTCCTCGGCTACAACATCCGCTCGATGCGCGACGACGAGGACGCCCTCGCCCGGGTGATCCGGGCGTGCGCCCCGGACCTCGTCCTCGTCCAGGAGGCCCCGCGCTTCTTCCGCTGGCGCAAGCACGCCGCCCGGCTCGCCGCCAAGAGCGGCCTCGTCGTCCTCAGCGGCGGAGCCACCGCGGCCGGGCCCCTGCTGCTGTGCTCCCTGCGGGCCACGGTGGAACGCACCGAGGACGTGCTGCTGCCGCTCACCCCCGGTCTCCACCGGCGCGGTCTCGCCACCGCCGTCGTCCGCTTCGGCCGGGCCCGCGTCGGTCTGGTCAGCTGCCACCTGAGCCTGCGGGAGGAGGAGCGGTACGCCCAGGCCGGGATGGTCCTGGACCGGGTCGCGGCCCTGGGGACCCCGTACGCGCTGGTCGCGGGGGACCTCAACGAACGGCCCGAAGGCCCCGCCTTCCGCCGCCTCACGAAGGAGCTGCGGGACGGCTGGGAGGTCAGCCCCTGGGGCGGCGAGAACACCTCGACCCCCGCCGACCCGCATCAGCGGATCGACGCGATCCTGGCCACCCCGGGCGTGGAGTTCCTCGGGTGCGGGGTGCCCGACGACCTCGACCCGGCGGACCTGCGGGCCGCCACCGATCACCTTCCGGTGCTGGCGGCGGTCCGCGTCCCCGCGTCGTAGCGTCCCCGCGTCGTGACGTCCCCGCGTCGTACGTCGCGGGGACGAGCGGCTCAGACGACCGCGCCCCGGCCCGGGTCGTCGAAGCCGTCGTCATCGTCGTCGTGCTTCATGCGTCCCACCAGGGTGGCGAAGCCGCCCAGGAAGCCGCCGACGCACAGCGTGGTCAGCCACCAGGTCATGTCCCAGCGCAGCAGGACGGCCAGCAGCATCAGCACCGGGCCGCCGATCACGGCGAGCCAGGCGAACCTGGTCGTGGCGTCCGCGTCGGGCAGCGGGGGCGGCTCCGGCGGGACGAAGTGGCCCTCGTCGGAGCCGCCGGGCCCGTCGTCCGGCTCGGCGGGGGAGTAGTCCCGGGGGCCGGCGGGCCGGACCCCGGGCGCGAACACGACGGAACTGCCGAGCGCCGGCCGCGCGGACCCGTCCTCCGGCCCACCGCTCTCCGGCTCCGCGTCCCCGGGCTTCGCCCCCTCCGGGCTCCCGTCCGAGGGCTTCGTGTCCGAAGGCCTCGTGTCCTCCGCCGGCCGGGACGCCTCGATCCTGAACTTCTCGGTCAGGGACTTCTCGACGGGGGACTTCGCGGCAGGGGACTTCCCGGGCCCGGAGTCACCCGGTCCGGTCGTGCCGCTCCCGGTCGCCCCGCTCCCGGATTCCTCCGTAGAGGCCTTCGAGCCGCTCGGGCCGGGCTCGTCGGAGGCGCGCGTCCCCTCGTCCTCCGGCTCCGGCAGCGAAAGGGTCTCGACGGTCCGGAACGGCTTCGCCCCCGGTGGGTCCACGGGCTCCTCGCCGTACCCGGCGACGATCGCGGCCCAGGCCGCCGCCTCGTCGATGGGCTGCGGCTCCCGCTCGCCGCCGTCCTGCTGCTCAGCCACCGCTCCTGCTCCCCTCTCCGCCGACCAGACCCGGGGCGAGACGCTCGACGAAGGCCAGGCTCTCGTCGAAGATCTGCTCCGCGTCATGGTCCAACGTCGCCACGTGGTAGCTCTGTTCCAGCAGGACCTCCCGGACGTCCGTCGAGGAGATCCGGGCGAGGATCCGGGCCGAGTCGGCCGGGGGCACGACATGGTCCTGGGGGCTGTGCAGCAGCAGCACCGGCTGCGTGACCTGCGGAAGCTCCCCGTCCACGGTCCGGAAGAACTGCCGCAGCGAGTACGCGGCGTGCAGCGGCACCCGGTCGTACCCGATCTCGGTCACGCCCTCCTTGGCGATGTCGCTGGCGATCCCGTTCGTCGAGGGGACCAGGTGCCGCACGATCGGCAGCGCGTGCGCCGCCACCCCGTGCACCTTGTTGCCCGGGTTGACCAGGACGACGCCCTTCACGGCGTCCCCGTGCCGGGCGGCCAGCCGCAGCGCCAGCGCCCCGCCCATGGAGAGGCCGAAGACGAAGACGGTCCCGCACCGCCCCACGAGCTCGCTCAGCGCCCGGTCCACCTCCGCGTACCAGTCGTGCCAGGTGGTGAGCTGCATGTCGTGCCAGCGGGTGCCGTGGCCGGGCAGCAGGGGCAGCGACACCGTGAGCCCGCGCTCGGCGAGGTACTCGGCCCACGGGCGCAGTGACTGCGGGGAACCGGTGAATCCGTGACAGAGAAGGACGCCGACCTCTCCGCCCTCGTGGCGGTACGGCTCGGCTCCGGGAAGGACCGGCACCGGGGTCTCCTGTTCGGTTGCGCTTCGGCGTCCTCGGGTGCGCCGGAGCGACGGAAAATGGGGAAGGACCTTCACGGTACGCGACCGGACCGACACCGACCAGGGCCGTAGCGGGGGCCGTACCCCGGTACGGGATAAAGTCGTCGCCACGGCACACGGAAGGCATGGCGAGTTGATCTACGGCGCAATGAAGTTCTCCCTCGGAGGGTCCCTCAAGCTTGCCTTCCGGCCCTGGGTGGAGGGTCTGGAGAACATTCCCGCCGAGGGGCCCGCGATCCTGGCGAGCAACCACCTGTCGTTCTCCGACTCCTTCTTCCTGCCCGCCGTCCTCGACCGCAAGGTCACCTTCATCGCCAAGGCGGAGTACTTCACCTCGCCGGGTGTGAAGGGCAAGCTCACCGCCGCGTTCTTCAAGGGCGTCGGCCAGCTGCCGGTGGACCGTTCGGGTGCCCGGGGCGCGGGTGAGGCGGCCATCAGGGCCGGCATCCAGGTCATCGAGAAGGGCGGCCTCTTCGGGATCTACCCCGAGGGCACCCGCTCGCCCGACGGGCGCCTCTACCGGGGCAAGCCCGGCGGTCTCGCCCGGGTGGCCCTGGCCACCGGCGCCCCCGTCATTCCGGTCGCCATGATCGACACGGAGAAGATCCAGCCGCCCGGCAAGGTCGTCCCCAAGCTGATGCGGCCGGGGATCCGGATCGGCAAGCCGCTGGACTTCGCCCGCTACCAGGGCATGGAGGGGGACCGCTTCATCCTGCGCTCGGTGACCGACGAGGTCATGTACGAGATCATGAAGCTGTCCGGCCAGGAGTACGTTGACATCTACGCGACCGCCGCCAAGCGGCAGATCGCGGACGCCGAGAAGGCCGCCAAGGAGGCCGTCAAGGCCGAGATCGCGGCCCGGGAAGAGTCCGGCGCGTAGGCGTTCCCACGGGGGGACGTCCGGGGGGTGGGGGAGATGACCGAGCGCGAGCGTGTCGTCCGCATGTCCGTCGAGCAGCCGCTGTGGCGCGCGCTGACCGGCTACCGCGTCCTGACCATGGTCTACGCGGTCCTGATCTTCGCCGTCGGCCGGGAGGCCTACGAGCGGCCCTGGATCGGCGTCGCCTATCTCGCGGTGATGTGCGTCTGGACCGTCGCGACGCTGCCCAAGGTGGCGAACGCGGCCAGCTGCACCAACCGCTTCCTGGGCGCCGACCTCACCGTCGCCCTCGTCGGCGTCCTCCTCACCCCGCTCGCCGACGCCCACGCCCAGACGGTCGACGGCCCCACCCTGCCGTCGATATGGACCGCCGGCTCCGTCCTCGCGTACGCGATCAAGGGCGGCTGGCGCTGGGCCGGCCTCGCCTCCTCCCTTGTCGCCGTCGCCAACATCGTGGAGCGGGGACACCCCAGCCGGGACACCCTCCACAACGTCCTGCTCGTCTGGGTGGCCTCCATCGCCATCGGATACGTCGTCGAGGTCGCCCGCGCCTCCGAGCGCACCCTCGCCCGCGCCCTGGAGATCGAGGCCGCGACCCGGGAGCGCGAGCGGCTCGCCCGGGACATCCACGACAGTGTCCTCCAGATCCTCGCGATGGTGCAGCGGCGCGGCACGGCGATCGGCGGCGAGGCCGCGGAGCTCGGCCGGATGGCGGGGGAGCAGGAGGTGGCCCTCCGTACCCTCGTCGCCGGTGGTCTGACCCGGCCCAGCCTGGTCTCCGAGGACGAGTCGGAGGGCGCGGTGGTCCGGGTCGTCGACGTGGACGACGCCGACGACGGATCGCCCGTCGACCTGCGCCTCCTGCTCGCCCCGCGGGCCGGGGCCCGGGTCACGCTCTCCGATCCGGGCGCCCCGGTCCTGCTGCCGCCGCCCGCCGCCCGCGAACTGGTCGCCGCCGTCGGCGCCGCCCTGGACAATGTGCGGGTGCACGCGGGGGAGGACGCACGGGCCTGGATCCTCGTCGAGGACTGGCCGGACGAGGTGATCGTCACGGTGCGGGACGACGGCCCCGGTATCCCGGAGGGCCGCCTCGCGCAGGCGGAGGGCGAGGGCCGGATGGGCGTCGCCCTCTCCATCCGGGGGAGACTGCGGGAGCTCGGCGGCACGGCCGAGCTGATCTCGGTTCCCGGGCAGGGCACGGAAGTCGAGTTGAAGGTCCCACGGGGGAAGGCAGGACGAGGAAGATGAGCGAGCAGCGGGCCGAGCGGCCGATCAGGGTGATGGTCGTCGACGACCATCCGATGTGGCGGGACGCGGTCGCCCGCGACCTGGCCGAGGCGGGCCTCGACGTGGTCGCCACCGCCGGAGACGGCGAGCAGGCGGTGCGCCGCGCCCACGCCGTCACCCCGGACGTCCTCGTCCTGGACCTGAACCTGCCGGTGAAGCCGGGCGCCCAGGTGTGCAAGGAACTCGTCGGTGCCCGGCCCGGGCTGCGGGTCCTGGTGCTCTCCGCGAGCGGTGAGCACGCCGACGTCCTGGAGGCGGTCAAGTCCGGCGCCACCGGCTACCTCCTCAAGTCGGCCAGTACGGAGGAGCTGATCGACGCCGTGCGGCGGACGGCGGTCGGCGACCCGGTCTTCACCCCCGGTCTCGCCGGTCTGGTCCTCGGCGAGTACCGCCGGCTCGCCTCCGAGCCCGCCCCGGCGGCCGGCGCCCACGAGCCGAAGGCCCCGCAGCTGACCGAGCGCGAGACCGAGGTCCTGCGGCTCGTCGCCAAGGGCCTCAGCTACAAGCAGATCGCGGAGCGCCTGGTGATCTCGCACCGCACGGTGCAGAACCACGTCCAGAACACCCTCGGCAAGCTCCAGCTGCACAACCGGGTGGAGCTCGTCCGGTACGCCATCGAGCGGGGCCTCGACGACGTCTGAGAGGCCCCAAGCGACATGGGCCGTATATTCGCGGATATACGGCCCATCACCGCATCAAGGGGACTTTCGTGGAAATCCTGGCATTCGGCGTGCAGGCGGACGAGAAGCCCCTGATCGAGAAGGCGTTCGCGGGACACCACGACGTCCGCTGTGTGAACGTCTTCCTCACCGAGGACACCGCGCCCATCGCGGCCGGCTACGAGATCGTCTCCACCAGCGTCAACGCGGTCCTGGACCACCGGGTCCTGCAGACCCTCGCCGCCGGCGGGACCCAGATGATCGCCCAGCGCTCCACGGGCTTCAACAACATCGACCTGGAGGTGGCCGAGCGGCTCGGCCTCACCGTCGCCCGGGTCTCGTACTACTCGCCGTACTCCGTCGCCGAGTTCGCCTGGACCCTCGCGACCGCCGTGAACCGCCGGATCGTCCGCGCCTCCAACCGGACCCGCGACTTCGACTTCCGCCTCGACGGACTGATGGGCCGTGACCTGCGCGGCCGTACCGTCGGCGTCCTCGGCACCGGCAAGATCGGGGAGGCCTTCACCCGGATCGCCCACGGCTTCGGCATGAACCTGCTCGGCTGGGACGTCGCCCAGAACCCCGCCTGCGTCGCCCTCGGCATGACGTACGTCGAGAAGGAACGGCTCTTCGCCGAGGCCGACCTGATCAGCCTGCACGTGCCGCTGCTCCCGTCGACCCGGCACCTCGTCGACGCGCGGGCCCTCAGGACGATGAAGGACGACGTCATCCTGGTGAACTCCAGCCGGGGCGGCCTCGTCGACACCGACGCGCTGGTCGCCGAACTCCGGGCCGGCCGCTTCGCCGGTGTCGGCCTCGACGTGTACGAGGCGGAGGCCGGGCTCTTCTTCCTCGACAAGTCCCTGGAGGTCGTCGAGGACGACACCCTGGCCCGGCTCGTCACCTTCCCGAACGTGGTGGTCACCTCCCACCAGGCGTACTACACGGCGGACGCGGTCGGCCAGATCATCGACACCACGGTCCAGAACGTCCTCGACCACACCGCGGGCCGGCGCAGCGAGAACGTCCTGGTCCCGAGGATCCCCTAGACCAGTACGCCCGCGAGCAGCGAGGCCGTCAGGGCGGCGCCGTCCGTCGTGAGGACCGACTCGGGGTGGAACTGGACCCCCGCGAAGCCCGGCCCGCGCAGGGCGTGGACCTCGCCGGTCTCCGCGTCCCGGCTCACCTCGACGCGGTGCAGCGCCAGTTCCGTCGCCGTCCGGTCGTCGCAGCGGGCGGTGAAGCTGTTGTAGAAGCCGACCGTCCGCTCCTGCCCGAAAAGGTCGATCGACAGCTGGGCCCCCTGGAACGGGGTCCGCTTGCGGACGATCTCCAGGCCCAGCTCGGCGGCGATCAGCTCGTGCCCGAGGCAGACGCCGAGCAGTCCGTACCGGTGGTCCCGCACCAGCTCGGCCGTCAGGGAGCGCAGGAAGCGCATCTTCGGGTCGGCCGCGTCCGAGGGGTTCCCGGGACCGGGGCCCAGGACCACCGGCCCCTCGTGGGCGAGGGCCAGCTCCCGCAGGCCCGGCTCGTCGTACCGCAGCACCGACACGTCGAGGCCCGAGGAGCGCAGGACGTGCGCCAGCATCGCCGTGAAGGTGTCCTCGGCGTCGACGACCAGGGCGTGACCCGCCAGTTCGGCCGAGCGGACCTGCATCTTCAGCCAGAACGGCGCGAGGTCGGCCCGCCGGGCGTCCAGGGCGGCCCGCACCCGGGGGTCGTCGGCGAGGCGGGCCGGGACCGCCGGATCCGCCGCGCCCGTCGTCGGCCTGCCCTCGCGCACCCCGAGCGCGGTGAGCACCCCGGCCGCCTTGGCGTGGGTCTCGGCCACCTCGCCCGCCGGGTCGGAGTGCCGTACCAGGGTCGCGCCGACCGGCACCCGCAGCCGCCCGTCGGCGTCGATGTCGGCGGTACGGATCAGGATCGGGGAGTCCAGCGTCTGCGTGCCGTTCGCGTCGGTGCCGAGCAGGGCGAGCGCCCCCGCGTAGTAGCCCCGCCCGCCGACCTCGTGACGCTCGATCACGCGGCAGGCGTTCTGCACGGGCGAGCCGGTCACGGTCGCCGCGAACATCGTCTCCCGCAGCACCTCCCGCACGTCCAGGCTGGAGCGGCCCCGCAACTCGTACTCGGTGTGCGCGAGATGGGCCATCTCCTTGAGCCGCGGCCCGATCACCACCCCGCCCATGTCACCGACCGTGCACATCATCTTGAGTTCCTCGTCGACCACCATCGACAGCTCCTCGGTCTCCTTGCGGTCGGCGAGGAAGGCGAGGAGGTCCTCGGCGGTCGGGGCGGCGCCGGCCGGGTAGCGGTACGTGCCGCTGATCGGGTTCATCACGACCGTCCCGCCCGACATCCGTACGTGCACCTCGGGGCTGGCTCCGACGAGCGTCCGGTCTCCGGTGTGGACGACGAAGGTCCAGTACGCGCCCCGCTCGCCCGTGAGCAGCCGGCGGAACAGGGCGAGGGCGTCGGCGCGCCCGAACCCCGGGATCTCTCCCCTGTACGTCCGTCGGACGACGAAGTTCGCGCCCTCGCCCGAGCCGATCTCCTCGTCGATGACCCGTCGCACGATGCCGGCGTACTCCTCGTCGGAGACGTCGAAGCCGCCGTCCTCGACGGTCACGTCGTGCGCGGGAAGCCGCTCGACGGCCTCGGCGAGCGGCAGCTCGTACACCTCGTCGGCGACGAGCACGGAGAGCGGGGTGCCGTCGTCGCGGACGTCGAAGCCGCGCTCCCGGATCTGCCGGAAGGGCACGAGGGCGAGCGTCGGCAGCGGGCCCACGGGCAGCTCCGCGAGGCGCTCGGCCTCGTGGATGCGGCCGATCAGCACCTCGACGGTGTCGTGGTCGTGGCCGGGAGTGCGGCGGCGCAGCAGGGCGAAGGGCGGGGCGGACTCGTCGAGGAGACGGGAGAAGAGGTCCATGGGGTCCGTGGTTCCTTCCGGCGGAGTGCGGAGAGGAACGGCCCGGGCACGAGAAAGGCCGCCCCTCGGGCGGCCTGTGCAAGCGTGGATGTACGCGCAGTCAGTGGGCCGCCGGATGAGCGGTCCACCACCAGTTCTGGATCTGAGGCGCGAACATGCGAGCACTGTAACCCACCGGGACCCGGAAAGGGGCCCGGTCCGCACCGTGGACGGTACGAGCCGGGCCCCTCGGGCCGTGGGCTGTCTCTCGGCTACCCGATCAGAAGATCAGGTTGTAGATCTGCCAGCCCGGGCCGACGTTGACGCGCGCCGCGAACGGCACGGTCGCGCTGCCCAGGCCCTTGTAGGACCAGAGCGTTCCGGCGCTGTCGCGGGCGACGAGGTCGACCTTGCCGTCACGGGACAGGTCGCTCGGACCCACGATGCTGTTGTACGCACCCCAGCCGCCGCCGACCCTGACACGGGCCGCGAACGGCGTGGTGACGCTGCCGGTACCGGTGTACGACCAGAGCACCCCGGAGGCGTCGCGGGCGATGAGGTCCGCCTTGCCGTCACCGGACAGGTCGCCGGTGCTGATGATCGCGTTGTACGTCTGCCAGCCGCCGCCGACCCTGCTGCGGGTCGCGAACGGGGTGGCCGGGACGCCGGTGCCCTTGTACAGCCACAGGACACCCGACTTCTCGCGGGCGATCAGGTCGGGCCTGCCGTCGTTGGTCACGTCGCGGACGGCGATGATCCGGTCGTAGATCCCCCAGCCGCCACCGGTCCGCAGACGGGTCTTGAACGGCGCCGACGGGTTGCCGCTGCCCTGGTGGTACCAGAGCACACCGGAACCGTCACGGGCCACGGCGTCACCGGTGCCGTCGGCACGGAGCGCGGTCATCGGGGTGATGGCGTTGTAGCCGCCCCATCCGCCCCCGACCCGGTACCGGTTCAGGAACGGCGCGGAGGCGTCGCCCGTGCCCTGGTACTGCCAGAGGACACCGGAGGCGTCACGGGCGAGGAGGTTGTAGCGGTTGGTGGCGGTGACGGGGGCGGCGGGAGCCTCCTCCACGACGTCCGTCGCCTTCACCCACGCCATGCGGTGGTTGTAGCGGATGGGGATGTACATGTCGGTGCCCACGACGTTGGTCTGGGCGGAACCGAAGTAGTCGTCACCCTTGACCGCCGGGCCGGCCTTCACATACGCGCCGCCGCTGCCGAAGGCGTACTTCGACAGGTGGTTGGGGTTGTCCGTCGGTGCGGTGACACCGCCGGTGCCGGGGTACGCCGAGGCCTCGGGGAAGGCACGGCCGTAGATCCGCGGGGTCACTCCGGCCTTGGCCTTCAGCACCTTCTGCGAGGTGCCCGTGACGGGCGCGGTGTACTGGCCGCCGGGGTTGTGGAACCAGGCCTTCTGGCCGCCGTACCAGATCTGGGTCCAGTCGTTCTGCACGCCGGTGACCACGTAGGTGCCGCCCGCGCGGACCTTGTTGCCCCAGTTGGGGCCGTCGCTCCACAGGACGTTGGGTATGTACGCGTCCTTGATCGGCGTCGCGGTCGACGCCGTGGTGTACAGGTAGCCGAAGTTGGCCGGCTGGGCGGTGACGGTGTTGCCGCCGTAAGTGATCTTGGGCTGGTTCGCCGAGGTGAACGGCGGGACGACGCGGACCAGCTGGCCGACGCCGAGCGGGCCGCCGGCGCCGCCGGCGCCCGTCGGGGCGCCCATCAGGGACATGTAGTGGTTCCAGTCCCAGAAGGGGCCGGCATCCCAGTGCATGCCCGCGACCTTGGCGTCGACGTGCCCCGGCACCTCGTCGTGGCCGATGATGTGCTCCCGGTCGATCGGGATGCCGTACTTCCCCGCCAGGAACTTCACCAGGGCGGCCGAGGACTCGTACTGCGGCTCGGTGTACCACTGGCCGGCCTTGATCGCGTAACCCTCGTGCTCCACGCCGATGGCGTGCATGTTGAGGGTCCAGTTACCCGCGTGCCAGGCGATGTTCTTGTTCTCGACCATCTGGGTGACCAGACCGTCCTGGGCGCGGATCAGGTAGTGGGCGCTGCCCTTGGCCGTCGCGCTCTGGAAGGTCGCGATCGTGCCTTCGTAGCTGCCCTCGGTGTCGTGGATGACGATCTGGCGGATGCCCACGTCGCTGTTGGGGCGATCAGCGAGGGTGTAGTTCCGCTGCCCGGTGCTCGGCACCTCGGCCGGGCGGTAGTCGCAGAGCAGACCGGTCGGGCACTCGGGCGTCGGGAGTGCGGTGGTGCCCGCGAAGGAAGCGGCCAGCGGGACGTTCGACGGCTTGACCGGCTCGACCGCGGGGTCGGCGGGGAGCGCGACCGTTTCGCCGTCCGTGGTGAGACCGTGCTCGCCCGTCCTGATCGACTCGAAGACGCGCTTCGCGAAGAGGTCGGCGCCCTTCCTGTCGGGCGACTGGCTGTACCGCGCGACGGCCGGGTACCAGTCGCCCGGGTCGTCGGACAGTTCGCCGCCGGCCTGCCGCTGGTACTCGGCGAGCAGCGCGGCACCGGCGCGGATCGACGCGGCGGTGTCGTTCTTGACGGCGTCGCCGGAGCTGTCGATCAGCTCGGCCGCCTGGTCCAGGGTGTGCAGCCGGGGGTCGTCGGTGTCGACGGTCTCCTCGGGCAGGGCCTTCAGCGCCTTCTCCGCGTCGAAGGTCTTCTCGATCTCGGCCTTGCCGCTCGCGTTGAGGTGCGCGAGGCGCTCCCTGTCGTCGTGCTGCTCGACATCGTCCGGGTCGACGTCCGTCAGACCCATGACGTTGTACGCGCCGGTCGTGCTCGGCAGCCCGTCGTGCGACTCCCACCGCGTCTGCCGGTACGACACGGCCATCAGCACGCTCTGCGGCACGTCGAACTCACGCGCCGCGTTTGCGAACTGCGACTGGAGGGAAGGGTCCCCGGCAGCCTTGTCGGTGCCCGCCGCGCCGAGGAGGCCGGGAGACGCGACCGCTATGGTGCCGATCGTGGCCGTGGCCACGACCGCTGCCGCCACCCCGTAGAGGATTCGTTTCTTCTTGCGGTCCCTGCGGTGCCTCTGGGTCACGCCCACCCCTGTGATTCGACTGTGTACTTGTGAAACGGGCCAGAGGGTAACACCACTCGATGGAATGAAGATCGTCAGTGGACATTTCGGGCGCCCGTCTCAGTCACTGGGCAGGGGGACAGGACCGGACGAAGAACCCCGTAATGTTGTGCGTGTGACCGTGAACGCTGATTCCCACGCCGTCGCCAAGGCGACCTGGCGAGACCTGCCCGCGGCGCAGCAGCCCGAGTACCCCGATGCCGAGGCTCTGCGCGATGTGATCGCGGACCTCGAGTCGTATCCTCCGCTCGTCTTCGCCGGCGAGTGCGACCAGCTGCGCGCCCGGATGGGAGCCGTCGCCCGTGGCGAGGCGTTCCTGCTCCAGGGCGGCGACTGCGCCGAGGCCTTCGACGGTGTGTCCGCCGACCACATCAGGGCCAAGCTCAAGACGCTGCTCCAGATGAGCGCCGTCCTCACCTACGCGGCCTCCGTGCCCGTGGTGAAGGTCGGCCGCATCGCCGGCCAGTACTCGAAGCCCCGCTCCAAGGGGACCGAGACCCGGGACGGCGTCACCCTGCCCACGTACCGGGGTGACTCGGTCAACGGCTTCGCCTTCGACGAGAAGTCCCGCGTCCCGGACCCCGAGCGCCTGAAGCGGATGTACAACGCGTCCGCGTCCACGCTCAACCTGGTCCGCGCCTTCACCACCGGTGGCTACGCCGACCTGCGCCAGGTGCACGCCTGGAACCAGGACTTCGTGAAGTCGTCCCCCTCGGGCCAGCGCTACGAGGCGCTCGCCCGCGAGATCGACAACGCCCTGAACTTCATGAAGGCCTGCGGCACCGACCCGGCCGAGTTCAAGGCCGTCGAGTTCTACGCCTCCCACGAGGCGCTGCTGCTCGACTACGAGGGCGCCCTCACCCGTACCGACTCGCGCACCGGCAAGCTCTACGACACGTCCGGACACATGGTCTGGGTCGGCGAGCGCACCCGCCAGCTCGACCACGCCCACATCGAGTTCGCCTCCCGGATCGCGAACCCGATCGGCATCAAGCTGGGCCCGACCACCTCGGTGGACGAGGCGCTGACGTACATCGACCGGCTCGACCCCGACCGCGAGCCCGGCCGGCTGACCTTCATCGTCCGCATGGGCGCCGACAAGGTCCGCGACAAGCTCCCCGAGCTGGTCGAGAAGGTCACCGCCTCCGGCGCGGTCGTCGCCTGGGTCACCGACCCGATGCACGGCAACACCTTCGAGGCCGCCTCCGGCCACAAGACGCGCCGTTTCGACGACGTGCTCGACGAGGTCAAGGGCTTCTTCGAGGTCCACAAGAGCCTCGGCACCCACCCGGGCGGCATCCATGTCGAGCTCACCGGTGACGACGTCACCGAGTGCGTGGGCGGCGGCCACGAGATCTTCGTCGGCGACCTGCACCAGCGCTACGAGACGGCCTGCGACCCGCGCCTCAACCGCAGCCAGTCCCTCGACCTGGCGTTCCTGGTGGCGGAGATGTACCGCGATCAGTAAGGAGATACCTACGACGACGGGGCGCGGATCCATGTGATCCGCGCCCCATCGTCGTATCGGGGACTTTTGCGGTCCCGTGCCGCCAGGTAAGGTTAGGTTAGCCTAATCGATCACGGCGGGAGGTGAACCGCGTTGTACGTCTGCTCATGCTTCGGTGTCACGGAGAAGCAGGTCAAGCAGCATGCGGACGCGGGTGCCTGCACACCGCGCCAGATCGCCTCGGCGTGCAAGGCCGGCACGGACTGCGGTTCGTGTGTCCGTCGCATCCAGGCCATTCTCGGGCGCGGCAACTGCCCCCGGCGTGAGCTCCTGGACCAGGGGATTCCCGCGCTCGCGACGGAGCTCGCGGAGCCCGTCGCGGAGCTCGAAGAGGCCGCTTAGCTCGGCTGCTCGATGAGCGTCGAGATGTAGAGCGCCTCGCCCAGGGACTCGATCAGCTCCAGCTGCGTGTCCAGGTAGTCGATGTGGTGCTCCTCGTCGGCAAGGATCTCCTCGAAGAGGTTCGCCGAGGTGACGTCGCCCTTGGCGCGCATGACCTCGATACCGCGCCGCAGGCGGTCGATCGCCTCGACCTCGACCTGGCGGTCCGCCTGGAACATCTCGGTGATCGTCTGGCCGACCCGCACATGGAAGAGCCGCTGGTAGTTGGGCAGGCCGTCGAGCATCAGGATGCGCTCGGTCAGCTTGTCCGCGTGCTTCATCTCGTCGATGGACTCTTCGCGGGTGTACTTGGCGAGCTTCGTCCACCCCTTGTTGTCCTGGATGCGATAGTGCAACCAGTACTGGTTGATGGCCGTCAGCTCGCCGGTCAGCTGCTCGTTGAGGAACTCGAGGACCTCGGGGTCGCCCTGCATCGCAGAGGCTCCTTCCACGTTACGTGTCTACGCCATCACTGGGCAGGATGGCCGCATCCTCGCACCCCGAATGGGGGGCGTCCAGTAAGTGCAGGCTTAGTCCGAGATGCCCGAATCCGCTGATGTCCGTCGTCTCCTGGTCATGACCACCCCTCGCCGTCTGTCACCATGGATGACATGGGTCAGCCGGAGAGCGGAGTACACCGGGAAGCGGGGCAGCCGGATCGTTCGCCGGACCTTCCGCCGGGCCAGCGGCTCCAGCGCGGCTGGCCGGTCACCCACTACGGGCCCGTCCCCAAGTTCAAGCCGGACCGCTGGGAGTTCCGCGTCTTCGGGGCGACGGCCGACGGCGACAAGCGGTGCTGGAACCACGAGGAGTTCTCGGCCCTCCCGTTCTCCACGGTCGTGGCCGATCTGCACTGCGTCACGAAGTTCAGCATGCTCGGGGCCGAATGGGGTGGCGTCCCGGCCCGCACGGTCCTCGACCTCGCTCCGCCGGCGCCCCAGGTGACCCATGTGATGGTCTGGGCCGAGTACGGCTACAGCGCCAACATGCGGCTCGCCGACTTCGCCGCGGACCGTACGATCTTCGCCACCCACATGGACGGCGAGCTGCTCACCGCCGAGCACGGTTTCCCGCTGCGCCTCGTCGTCCCCCACCTGTACGCCTGGAAGGGCCCGAAGTGGGTCCGGGGTGTGGAGTACATGGCCGCCGACCGGCGGGGCTTCTGGGAGGAGCGGGGGTATCACAACCTCGGCGACCCCTGGACCGAGCAGCGGTACTCGTACCAGGAGGAACCGGGAGACGGCCCGGAGCTGTAGCCCGCTCGGGGCCGTCCGTGGGGTCAGTGGTGGTACCGGTGGGCCACCGCGTGGCCCTTGCCGCGGCCGATCATCCACTTGTTGACCGGCGTGGTGATCACGAACGCGGCGGCGAGCGCGATGGCGAGCACGATCCAGAAGAACGGCTCCGAGAGGTGCGCGTCCATGGCTCCGGGCCAGAGGGCGAGGACGCCGTTGTCGATGATCTCCATGACCGTGATGGAGAGGGTGTCGGCGGCGAGGGCGACCCTGAGCGCGGTCCTGAAGTCGACGCCGGCGGTCAGGACGCCGCGCAGGGTGAGCGCGTAGCCGAAGAAGAAGGCCAGGGCGATGGCGAGGATCATCGTCTGCATGTTGCCCCAGCCGAGCGCGGTGCCGATGACGATGCCGAGCACCTCGCCGATGGCACAGCCGGTGAGGCAGTGCAGCGTTGCTCTGGCGGCCGTGGACCAGGAGACCTTGCCGGAGTGGCCCGCGTGGCCGGAGTGAGCGGTGTGGTCGTGGTGCGTGTGCGCGTCGTGCTGCATCGGGTGCCCCCAACCTCGGGTAGCGGTTCCTGCCGTTACAGGAACCGTATACCCCCACGGGGTATTCCTCAACGCGTTTCCCCGCGTGCTCTCAGCCCTGGACGACGCCCCTGAGCTTCTTCAGCAGCTCCACGTCCGCGAGATGCCCCTCCCTGCCGCCCGGCGTCTCGATGATCAGCGGCACCCCGTCCGTCGCCGGGTGCCTGAGGAGGTTCCGGAAGCCGTCCTCGCCGATGTGACCCACGCCGATGTTCGCGTGCCGGTCCTTGCGGGCGCCGACCACGTCCTGGGAGTCATTGGCGTGGATCAGCTTCAACCGCCCCTCGCCCACGGTCTCCACCAGCTCGTCGAGGGTCTGTGTCGCGCCGTGCGGACCGGTCAGATCGTGGCCGGCGGCGAAGATGTGGCAGGTGTCCAGGCAGATCCCCAGCTTCGGATGACGGTCGAGCGCGTCGAAGTACGGTCCGAAGTCCTCCGCCCGCGAGCAGAGCGAGAAACCCTGGCCCGCCGTCGACTCCAGGAGCAGATCCGGATCGTCGTCGTGCGTCAGCTCGTCGAGGAGCGGCAGCATCCGCTCCCGCACCTGGGCGAGCGCCTCCGCGCGCGGGCGGCCCCCGGTCGCCGAGCCGGTGTGCACCACCACCCCCTTCGCGCCGATCTCCCGGCCGCGCCGCAGCGAGTGCCGCAGCGACTCCACCGATCTGTCGGCGGTGGCCTCGGTGTGGGAGCCGAAGTTGATCAGATAAGGGGCGTGGACCCAGGCCGAGACCGACTCGGCGGCGCACTCGGCGCGGAACCGTTCGTCCTGGGCGGGGTTGCCGGCCGGGGTGGCCCAGCCGCGCGGGTTGGCGACGAAGACCTGCACGGCCTCGGCGCCGAGTTCGCGGGCGTAGCCCAGGCCGGTCGTGGCGAGGCCACCGGCCACCGGGACGTGTCCGCCGACGGGGTTGCGCATGAGTCTCTACAGTCCCTTGATCGTGATGCTGACGGTGGAGCCCTCGGGCGCGGTCGCGCCGCCCTCCACGGACTGG
Organism: Streptomyces sp. NPDC058671; assembly: GCF_042716475.1. Lineage (NCBI taxonomy): Bacteria > Bacillati > Actinomycetota > Actinomycetes > Kitasatosporales > Streptomycetaceae > Streptomyces > Streptomyces sp. NPDC058671. The sequence goes on from NZ_JBHXSA010000013.1 coordinate 16,001, forward strand.
TCCGCGACCGTGTCGCCGAGGTAGGGGAAGGACTTCTCGACCTCCACCTGGAAGCCCGCGTCCTCCAGGGCCGCGCGGGCGTCGTCGGCGGTCTCGCCGGTGACGTCCGGGACCTCGACGAGCTTGGGGCCCTTGGAGACGGTGAGGGTGACGGCGTCGCCCTCGGCGGCACGGCTGCCCTCGGCGAGGGACTGCGCGGCGACGGCTCCGGCGTCCTCGGGGGAGTGGACCCGCTCCGGGGCGACCCGCACGGTGAGCCCGGCCTCCCGGAGGAGGGCCGTGGCGTCGCCGACGGTCTCGCCGGTGACATCGGGTACGTCGATCGGTGCGCCCCTGCTGACCACCAGGGCGACGGCCGAGTCCGGCGCGCGCTCGGTGCCGGGCTCGGGGTCGGAGCTGATCACGGAGCCCCGGGCGACGGAGTCGCTGAACGCGGTGGTCGTCACCCCGGGTGCCAGGCCCTCCTTCTCCAGCATGCGCCTGGCCTCGGCGAGCGGTTTGTTCCTGAGGTTGGGCACCTTCACGATCTCCGGGCCCCGGGACAGGGTCAGGGTGACGGTGCCGTTGCCCCGGAGGCGCTCGCCCGGAGCCGGGTCGACGGCCATGACGGTGCCGCGCTCGTACACGTCGCTGAACGCGCGCTTCGTCGTGCCGACCTCCAGACCGGCGTCGGTGATCCGCTGCGTCGCGACCGCCTCGGTCTGGCCGAGGACGGCGGGGACCCGGGTGAACTGGCCGGAATTGATGTACCAGACGCCGGCGCCGAGTCCGAGGGCGAGCAGGACACCGAGGACGATCAGAAGGGGGCCGCGCGGGGGCCGGCGGCGGGCCGCCGCCGCGGGAGCGGGGGGCTCCGGCGCGGGCAGCCGGTTCGTGTGCAGCACCGGCTGGGGGTCCTGCGCCCCGGCGGCCGGTACGGGCCGGGCGATCACACTGGTCCGGTCCTCGGCCGTGTCCCGGGCCCCGGGCCGGGCCTGCGGGGGCACGGCGTCCAGCTGCTCCTCGCCGAGCGCGGCGCGGGCCTCCCGGAGGAGGGCGAGCAGGGCGACGGCGTCGTGCGGGCGGACATCGGGGTGACGGGCGGTGGCCGCCGTGACCAGCTCGTCGAGTTCGAGGGCGAGGCCGGGGACGGTGGCCGAGGGGGCGGGCACGTCGGTGTGGAGGTGCTGGTAGAGCACCTGGGCGGGGGTGTCGCCGCCATGGGGCCTGCCGCCGGTCAGCATCTCGTACAGGACGACACCGCAGGCGTACACGTCGGCGCGGGTGTCGGCGGTGCCGTGCTCGATCTGCTCCGGCGCGAGGTACGAGACGGTGCCGAGGACCGACCCGGTGGTGGCGGTCGCCGAGCCCACGGTCCGTACGAGACCGAAGTCGGCGACCTTGACCCGGCCGTCGTCCCCTATCAGGACGTTCTCCGGCTTCATGTCCCGGTGCACGAACCCGGCCCGGTGCGCGGCGCCCAGCGCGGCGAGCATCGGCTCCAGGATGTCCAGGGCGGCGCGGGGCGCCAGGGCGCCGCGCTCGCGCAGGACGTCACGGAGGGTGCAGCCGTCGACGTACTCCATCGCCAGGTAGACGTACGCGCCCTCGGCGCCCTGGTCGAAGACCCCGACCACGTTGGGGTGGGCGAGGCGGGCGACGGACTTCGCCTCACGGATGAAGCGCTCGACGAAGGCGGCGTCGGTCGCGAGGGCGGGATGCATCACCTTGAGCGCGAGGACGCGGTCGAGGCGGGTGTCCACGGCCCGGTAGACCGTGGCCATCCCGCCGACGGCGATGCGCGCGTCGACGCGGTAGCGGCCGTCGAGCATCCGCCCGACGAGGGGGTCCTGAAGGGTCGTGTCCACGGCGACGAGTCTACGAGCCGTGGGGCGGAGGGTCAGAAGGCCGGGCGTTCCGGGTCCAGGCGGGGGCGGCCGGCGGAGGGGGAGGACGCCTCCGCGAAGTGACGGCGGGGGATGCGGCCCGCCCGCCACGCCAGCCGGCCCGCCTCGACCGCGTGCCGCATCGCCGCCGCCATCAGGACCGGCTCCTGCGCCCGGGTCACCGCCGACGCCAGCATCACGGCCGCGCACCCCAGCTCCATCGCGAGCGTCGCGTCGGACGCCGTGCCCGCGCCCGCGTCGAGGATCACCGGCACCCCCGCCCGCTCCGTGATCAGCTGGAAGTTGTGCGGGTTGCGGATGCCGAGCCCGGAGCCGATGGGGGAGCCGAGCGGCATGATCGCCGCGCAGCCCACGTCCTCCAGCTTCCGCGCGAGGACCGGGTCGTCGTTGGTGTAAGGGAGGACGGTGAAGCCGTCGTCCACGAGGGTCTCGGCCGCGGCGAGGAGTTCCTCCCCGTCCGGCAGCAGGGTCCGCTCGTCGGCGACGACCTCCAGCTTGATCCAGTCGGTGCCGAGCGCCTCCCGCGCGAGCCGTGCGGTCAGGACCGCCTCGCCGGCCGTGAAGCAGCCCGCCGTGTTGGGCAGGACGCGGATGCCGAGCCGCTCCAGGACGGAGAGGACCGAGCCCTGCACGGTGGGGTCCAGGCGCCGCATGGCGACCGTCGTCAGTTCCGTACCGCTGGCGGTCAGCGAGCGCTCCAGGACGTCGAGGCTGGGCGCCCCGCCGGTGCCCATGATCAGGCGCGAGGAGAACTCCGTACCGCCGAGGACGAAGGTGTCGTCGGACATCGCGTTCAGCCTCCCTGTACCGCGGTGAGGACCTCGACCCGGTCGCCTTCGCCGAGGAGCGTCGACGGCCACTGCCCCCGCGGCACGACCGTCTCGTTGAGGGCGGCGGCGACCCCGGAGCGGGCCGTGGTCAGGGTGGCGACGAGGGCGTCGAGGGTGAGGGGGCCGGAGAGCTCGCGCGGTTCTCCGTTCACGGACACGTTCATGCGGGCTGCTCCTGGCGTACGGGAGGGGCGGGGGCGAAACGGCGGGGGGTGAAGGGGCGCGCCTCGTCGGGGAGGACGCCGGTGGTCAGGACCTGGGCCATGACGTCGCCGGTGACGGGGGTGAGCAGGACCCCGTTGCGGTAGTGCCCGGTGGCCAGGTGCAGACCCGGCAGCGCGGTGGGGCCGAGCAGCGGCGCGTTGTCGGGGGACGCGGGGCGCAGGCCCGCCACGGTCTCGGTGAGCGGCAGCTCGGTGATCCCGGGGACGAGCTCGTGGGCGTCACGCAGCAGCTCGTACACCCCGCCCGCCGTCACCGTGGTGTCCCACCCGAGTTCCTCGCTGGTGGCGCCGACGACGAGCTCGCCGTTCGCGCGGGGCACCAGGTAGACGTGGCTGCCCCGCACCACGGCCCGGACGGTCCGGGAGAGGAAGGGGGCGTACGCGGCCGGCACCCGCAGCCGCAGCACCTGGCCCTTCACGGGGCGGACGGGCGGCAGCACCTCGGCCGGCACGCCCGCGAGCCGCCCGCTCAGGCTTCCGGCGGCCAGGACGACCTGGTCGGCCGTCAGTTCCCGGCCGCCGACGAGCACGGCACCGCGCGCGCGGCCCCGCACCACCGTCAGGCTCTGCGCGAGGGCGCGGTGGAAGACCACCCCGGCCCGCTCGCAGGCGACGAGGAGCGCGGCGGCCAGCCGGCGCGGGTCGACCTGGTGGTCGCCGTCGACCCGCAGCCCGCCGCGCACGCCCGGGGCGAGCATCGGTTCGAGGCGGCGGCACTCGCGGCCGCTGAGCCACTCGGAGGCGAGCCCGCAGCGGGTCTGCAGGGCGTGCAGTTCGCGCAGGTGGGCCCGGTCGTCGGCGTCGAGGGCGACGGCGAGGGTGCCGCAGGCGCGGTAGCCGACGTCGTGTCCCGTGGACTCCTCCAGCTCGGCGACGAAGGCGGGGTAGCGCGCGGCGGAGGCGAGGTTGAGCCCGAGCAGGGTCTCCTCGCCGTAGTGGAGTTCGGTGACGGCGGCGAGCATCCCGGCCGCGACCCGCGCGGCGCCGCCGCCGGGGTCCGGGTCGACGACCGTGGTGCGCAGTCCGCGCCCGGCGGACCGCCAGGCCGTGACCAGGCCGACGATGCCGCCCCCGATCACGAGGACGTCGGAGATGTCGGAGACATCGGAGGAACGCATGGGCGTCCAGCCCCTCCCTTCGCCGGCATGACCCGGATCAGGTTCGTACGGTCGGAGGCCGTCTCAGCCTCCCTCTCAGCCCGGTGCGTCCGGGCTCCCGCGAGTGCTTTACGCCCGCCAGCCTAGCTTCCGTCCTCGAGGCGGCCACAGACCCCTCCTGGCCTCCGCATTCCTGATGGCTCGTCAGATGCGTAAGGTGGTCGGGTGAGCGAGCAGAAGCAGGCCCAGCAGCATGTCGTGATCGTCGGCGCCGGGATGGCGGGCGTGCAGACCGCCGTCGCCCTGCGGGAACAGGGCTTCACCGGCCCCCTGACCCTCATCGGGGCCGAACCCCACCAGCCCTACGACCGGCCCCCGCTCTCCAAGGCCATCCTCCTCGGCAAGGCCGAGGACTCCGCCTTCGACATCGACTTCGAGGCCCTCGGCATCGAGCTCCGCCTCGGCCTCGACGTCACAGGACTGCGCGCCGCCGACCACGAGATCGACACCGAGGCCGGACCCGTCCGCTACGACACCCTGGTCGTCGCCACCGGCGCCCAGCCGGTCACCCTGCCCGGCGCCGAGGGCGTCCCCGGCGTCCATCTGCTGCGGACCCTCGACGACGCCGTACGCCTCGGGCCCGTCCTGGAGCGCCGCCACACCGTGGTGGTCGTCGGCGCCGGATGGATCGGCGCCGAGTTCGCCACCGCCGCGCGCGAGGCGGGCTGCGCCGTCACCGTCGTCGAGGCCGCCGACCGCCCCCTCGCCGGCGCCCTGCCCGCCGAGGTCACCACCCCCATGGCCGAGTGGTACGGGGCCCACGGCGCCGAACTCCTCACCCGCGCGCGCGTGGACACCGTCGAGCCCGGCCGCGTCCTCCTCGCCGACGGCCGCGAGCTCCCCGCCGACGCCGTCGTCGTCGGCATCGGGGCCCGCCCCGCCACCGGCTGGCTCACCGGCTCCGGCATCGCCCTCGACCCCGGCGGCGCCGTCACCGCGGACGAGCGGCTGCGCACCTCCCTGCCCGACGTGTACGCCGTCGGCGACTGCGCCTCCTTCCCCTCCGCCCGCTACGGGGAGCGCCTCCTCGTCCACCACTGGGACAACGCCCTCCAGGGCCCCCGCACGGTCGCCGCCACCATCACCGGGGCCGCGGACACGCCGTACGACCCCGTCCCGTACTTCTGGTCCGAGCAGTTCGGCCGCTTCGTCCAGTACGCCGGCCACCACGCGGACGCGGACCGGCTGCTCTGGCGCGGCACCCCCGCCGACGAGGCCTGGTCCGTGCTCTGGCTGCGCGCCGACGTGCCGGTGGCCCTCCTCGCCGTCGGCCGCCCCCGCGACCTGGCCCAGGGCCGCAAGCTCATCGAGACGGCCACGGCCGTGGACCCCACGCGCGCGGCGGACCCCTCCGTACCCCTGAAGGCGGCAGTCGCGTAGGGCCCGACTACCGGCTGTCGGTCCGGGATGGCAGGCTTGTCCTGTGACCGAGATTGACGTAAAGATCGATGCGCTCGTCCCCGCCTGGCTCTACGTGCCCGACATCGCGGAGATGCTCGATATCGAGGTGACGCGGGTGCGGCAGCTGATCAAGGAAGGTCAGCTGATCGCCGTGCGCCGTGGAGAGAACAACGCCCTGCAGATCCCCGCCGCCTTCATCCAGGGCGACAAGATCGTCAAGGGCCTCGTCGGGCTCCTGACCGTGCTGCGGGACGACGGCTTCACCGACGAGGAGATGCTGGAGTGGCTCTTCACTCCGGACGAGAGCCTGCCGGGCACGCCCGCGCAGGCCCTCGGCGAGAACCGCGGCACGGAGGTGAAGCGCCGCGCCCAGGCGCTCGCCCTCTGACACACGTACGCACGAAGACACCACCAGCGGGTGTCGCGGTGGGCGGCCGCCGGCGGGGGCGGGCCCCCCCGGGCCCCGCCCCCCCCCCGGGGGGGCCCCCCCCAGCCCGCCCCCTCAAACACAAGACCACACAAACCCCCCCCGGGGGGTGGGGGGGGGGGCGCCCCGGGGGGGGCCCCCCCCCCCGCGGCGCCGGCGCCACCGACGGGGGGAACCCATCCATGCCCACGCCTCGTGAGCGGCTCGCCGACGCCCGGCTCTACCTGTGCACCGACGCCCGGAAGCGGCAGGGAGACCTGCCCGCCTTCCTCGACGCCGTGCTCTCCTCCGGTGTGGACATCGTGCAGCTCCGCGACAAGGGCATGGAGGCCGGTGAGGAGCTGGAGCACCTCGCCGTCTTCGCCGACGCCGCCCGACGCCACGGCAGGCTGCTCGCCGTGAACGACCGGGCCGACGTCGCCCACGCCATCGCCTCCGACGTGCTCCACCTGGGCCAGGGCGACCTGCCCGTGCCCGCCGCCCGCGCGATCCTCGGCGACGAGGTCCTGATCGGCCGGTCCTGCCACGCCGAGAGCGAGGCGGCCGCGGCCGCCTCCGAACCGGGCGTCGACTACTTCTGCACCGGCCCCTGCTGGCCCACCCCGACCAAGCCCGGACGGTACGCACCGGGCCTCGACCTCGTGCGGTACGCGGCGGGCCTGGCCCAGGACCGGCCCTGGTTCGCCATCGGCGGCATCGACGAGACCAACCTCGACGAGGTCCTGGACGCGGGCGCGCGCCGGATCGTCGTCGTCCGGGCCATCACCGAGGCCGACGATCCGGCGGCCGCGACGGCCGCCCTCGCCAAGCGGGTCCGGGAGCGCGCGGGGGAGTAGCGGCCCGGCCGAGGTGATGTCCGGGACCGGCGCGCCCGCCCGCGGCACTCGGCGGTTCGTCCGAGGACGCGCCCGGCCGACTGTCCGAAACGGTGTCCATCAGCCGGACACCGTGTACGCCGCCCGGCGCACCCCGTCTAACCTGCCGGTATGGCCCTTGGTACCGCTTCCGTCCGTTCGGACCGCGCCCGCACGGTCCGCGAGATCCTCGCCTCCGGCGGCACGTCGTACTCCTTCGAGTTCTACGCGCCCCGGACCGAGAAGGGCGAACAGGGCCTCTGGAACGCGCTGCGCCGGGTCGAGGCGGTCGGACCGAGCTTCGTCTCGGTGACCTACGGCGCCGGCGGTTCCACCCGCGGCGGCACCGTGAAGGCCACCCAGAAGATCGCCTCGGACACCACGCTCACCCCGGTCGCCCACCTCACCGCCGTCGACCACTCGGTCGCCGAGCTGCGCAACGTCCTCGGCCAGTACGCCGACGCCGGCATCCGCAACATGCTCGCGCTCCGCGGCGACCCGGCCGGCGACCCGCTGGGCGAGTGGGTCGAGCACCCCGAGGGCGTCCGGTACGCGGCCGACCTCGTCCGGCTCATCAAGGAGTCGGGCGACTTCTGCGTGGGCGTCGCCGCCTTCCCGGAGATGCACCCCCGCTCCACCGACTGGGACACGGACATCCGGCACTTCGTGGACAAGTGCCGCGCGGGCGCCGACTACGCGATCACCCAGATGTTCTTCGACCCGGAGAACTACCTGCGGCTGCGCGACAGCGCCGCGAAGGCGGGCTGCGAGACCCCGATCATCCCCGAGGTCATGCCCGTCGTGAACGTGAAGACCCTCGGCCGACTGCCCCAACTGAGCAACGCCGCCTTCCCCGACGACGTGAAAGAGCGCATCCTCGCCGTCAAGGACGATCCCACCGCTGTACGCTCCATCGGTATCGAGTTCGCGACGGAGTTCTGCGCGCGGCTGCTCTCCGAGGGTGTCCCCGGACTGCACTTCATCACGCTGAACAGCTCCACCGCGACGCTCGAGATCTACGAGAATCTCGGACTGCACCAGCAGTCGTGACCGGTCGTACCCGCCCCGACCCGCGGCGGTGACCGTGGAGAGGGGCGGCGGGGCATGGGGTGGACGGTCCTCTACATCGCGTTCGGAGTGGTCGCACTGTGGTTGCTGGGGGAGGTGCTCCTCCAGTACAAGGCGCGGCTGCGCTGGCGGGTGCTCGCCTTCTGCGGCTTCCTCGGCGTGGTCCTGGGCGTGCTGCTGCCCTCGGTGGCGGTGATCATCGGCGGTGCGATCGCCTTCGCCGTCGGCCAGACGTACGTCACGCTGTCCTTCCGCCGTGGCTTCTCCACCGGCTGGGCGATCGGCGGCAACCCGGGCGCGAGCCGTCGCCGCAGGTCCGGCCCTCCCGCGCAGGCCGGGCCCACCCTTGAGGTCACCGAGCTCGCCTACGTCGGCGAGGACCCCTCGTACGCCGTGCCGGAGGGCGAAGACGCCCGGCCCGCCGCCGAGGCCACCGCGGTCTACGAACCCCTGCCGATGCCCGACGACACCGGCCAGTACGGGGTCTACGGCACGGGCCAGGACACGGCTCACGCTGCCACGGGCCATGCGGCCGGTCACGGCACCGGCTACGACACGGGCTACGACTCCTACGCGCCGGCCTACGAGCAGCAGCAGCCCGCCTGGGACTACGGCGCCGCCGCCGCGCAGCAGCAGTACGCCGCCTACTCCGACCCGTACATCGGGCCGGGCACGGACGGCCAGCAGTACGGCTCGTACTACGCCGACCCGTACGCCGCCTCGTACTCCTACGACACGCCGCCCGGCGGGGTCTGGGTCCCGCAGCAGCGCGACACCGAGCCGGCGCCCCCGCCGCAGCAGCCGGGGACCCCGGACCCGTACGGCTACGAGCCGCACCAGGACGACCAGCAGCAGTACCGCTACTGAGTGACCGCGGGCGAGCCGGCGGGCCGGGACCCCCGGAGGGCCGGGCGCGTCCTGCCGCCCCGGAAGAAGGCCCGGCGCGAGCCCCGGTGCGCGCCCTGAGACCTCCCCGCAGGACCCGGCCCTTCCGGCCGGCCCCCTCGTGCGGCCCGGTGCTTCCGGCGCCCCGCACGACCCCGGCGCGTCCTGGAGGCGTCGCCGCAGGGCCCGGCCGCCCCCGCAACCACCCCAGCGCGTCCTTGAGGCCCCCGCGCCGCCCGGTGTGTCCGGCGGCCTCCGCCTACCGGGAGCCGCGGAAGTCCGCGCCCTCCACGACGAAGCCCGCCACCAGCGCGCCCGACATGCCCGCGTGGGCGAGTCCGCCGCCCGGGTGGGACCAGCCGCCCGCGAACCAGAGGCCCGGCAGCGGGGAGCGGTTGTCGGCCGGGAGCAGCCGCCCGCCGGCCCCGGCGAGCGCGGGCCCCGGCACCTCGGCGGCGCCGGTGTCCCGCCGCACGTCCTCCGGCGTGCGGACGTGCTGCCACAACAGCCGCTCCCGCAGCCCCGGCACCGCCCGCCCCGCCGCCTCGGCCATCCGCCCGGCGAACGCCTCCCACGCGGGCGCGTCCCGCTCCGGAGACGTGGGGACGGTCGCCGTGACCGTCACCGACTCGTGGTCCGCGTCGGGGCGCAGCGCCGCATCGTCCGGGCGCAGCACGGTCACCGTCGGCCGCTCGCCGTCCCCGTGCACGACGGTGCGGTGGACCGCCTCCGGCTCGCGAGGTCCGCGCAGCGCCAGACAGACCGTCACCCGGCTGGTGCCGAGGGCCTGGAAGCGCGGCAGGCCGTCGTCACCCCCCTCCCGCGCGACGACGTGCTCCCGGTACAGGGCGGGCACCGGGGCCCCGGCGACGACATGGTCGGCCTCGACGAGGTCACCCCCGGCCAGCCGGACTCCCACCGCCCGGCCGTCCTTCTCCAGGACGTCCTCGACGGGCGTGTCGAAGACGAACTCGACACGCCGCTTCCGGCACCGCTCGTACACCGCGTCGGCGAGCGCCCGCAGGCCCCCGCCGACGTACCAGCTGCCGAAGGTCTGCTCCATGTACGGCAGGACGGCGGCCGAGGCGGGCGCGGTGGCCGGGTCGAAGCCGTACGTCCACGCGTACGCGTCGAGCAGGGCGGCGAGCCGGGGGTCGCGCAGCTCCCGCGCCCCGACCTGCGCGAGCGTCGTCGTCGGCCGCCGCAGCAGGCCCGGCTTCAGGGCCGGGTACGGCTCGCGGGCCAGGGGCGCGGGATCGGTCGGCTGCGGCTCCTCGAGGAGCGGACGGCGGGTGCGGTCCCAGGCCTCGCGGGCCCGCACCAGGAAGTCGCCCCAGCGCTCGCCCGCGCCCGCGCCGAGTGCCCCGTCCAGGGCGGCGACCGTGCCGGCCCTGGAGGCGTTCGGCAGGTCCACGCGGGTGCCGTCGGCGAAGACGTGACGGGCCGCCGGGTCGACCTGCGTCAGCGTGACGCACTCCTCCAGGGGCTCCTTGCCGGTCTTCACGAACAGGTCCCGGTACACGGCGGGCAGATGCAGCAGCCCCGGGCCCGTGTCGAAGGCGAAGCCGTCCCGCTCGTAGCGGCCGACCGCGCCGCCGTACGTCGCGCCCCGCTCGTACACCGTCACCCGGTGGCCCGCCACGGCCAGTCGGGCCGCCGCCGCCATGGCGCCGAGTCCTGCGCCGATCACCACAATCCGTGCCATGCCGGCGACTTTATCCGGCGCCCGCGACAGCGCCGGAACCCCGGTCGGACGTCGGGGGCCGGCCGGTCAGAAGTGCTCCGGCCCGCCGTCGGACGGCGGCCGTGACCGGGCTCTCGGCATCGCGTCGGCGAGCCGCCTCTCCTCACGGCGCTGGGACCTGCGGCGCAGGAAGCGACGGATCCGCCGTGCGAGGAAGACCAGTATCACCAGGCCGAGGGCGAGCAGGACGGCCGCGATGATCGCCGCCGCCACCGGGTGGAAGAGCGCGAAGGTGATGACGGCCGCCACCCCGAGGTCCTCCGCCAGGCTCAGCGCCACGTTGGAGAACGGCTCGGGCGACGAGTTGACCGCCATCCTCGTCCCCGCCTTGACGAAGTGGCTCAGCAGCGCCGTCGAACCGCCGACCGCGCCCGCCGCGAGTTCGGGCAGCGAACCGTTCTGACCGGCCAGCAGGGCGCCGACGACGGCCCCCGACACCGGCCGGATCACCGTGTGGACGGCATCCCATGCCGAGTCCACGTACGGGATCTTGTCGGCCACCGCCTCGCACAAAAAGAGCACGCCGGCGACGACGAGGACATCGGTGCGCTGCAAGGACTCGGGCACCTCGTCGGTGAGCCCGGTCGCGCCGAAGACGCCGAACAGCAGGACCACCGCGTACGCGTTGATCCCGCTCGCCCAGCCGCTGGTGAACACCAGGGGGAGTACGGACACGCCCGCGATCGTAACCAGGTCTGAGTACCCGTACCCAGGGGGCGAGATGAGTAGGTGCGCGGATGGGCGCGGACCGCTCCGGACGGCAGAGTGGAGCTCACGGAAGGGGCGCGGCTCCGGCACCGCCGGCACGGGGCTGCGGAACGGGGCCGCGCACCCACCGGCACGGGGGTGCACGGGGGAGAGACCGGTGCGGGGGGGGGCGGGGGGGGAGGGGCGAGGCCGCCCCGGGCGTAGGGGGGTGCCCCCGGGGGCGGGGGGCG